>CAZEUW010000045.1:0-13019 GCA_964515425.1 uncultured Gemmatimonadota bacterium
GAGCTCGCGCGACACACACCACCCGGCCGACCACACCTCGAGGTCGTAGGTGATCGCGTTCGCGAAGCCGAGGTCGCCCGTCGCCAGGAGCACGCGCCGCCAGGGGAGCTCCAGCAGCTCGAGCACCCGCTCGGCGTGGCCCCGCAGCTCCTCCAGCGCGGCGCGGGAGTCCTCGGGACGCTCCAGACGCACCAGCTCCACCTTGTCGAACTGGTGGACCCGCAGCATGCCTCGCGTGTCGCGGCCCGCCGAGCCGGCCTCACGCCGGAAGCAGGGCGTGTAGGCGACGTACTTCCGCGGCAGGGTCCCGGGCCCGAGGATCTCCTCCCTGTGGAGGTTGGTGACGGGGACCTCGGCCGTCGGGACGAGGAAGAGGTCGTCCGGCTCGGTCCGGTAGGCGTCGCGCTCGAACTTCGGAAGGTGGCCCGTGCCCGTCATCGACGCACGGTTCACCAGGTACGGAGGGGCCACCTCCTCGTATCCGTGCTCGTCGAGGTGGAGCTCCAGCATGAACCCGGCGAGCGCCCGCTGGAGCCGCGCGCCCTCGCGGCGGAGGACCGGGAAGCCCGAGCCGGCGAGCCGGGCGCCCCGCTCCAGGTCGAGAAGGCCGAGCCGCTCGCCGACCTCCCAGTGCGGGAGCGGCTCGAAGTCGAACGTCGGGCGCTCCCCCCGCTCCTCGAGGACGAGGAAGTCGTCCTCCCCGCCGTCGGGGACGCGCTCGTCGGGGAAGTTCGGAATGGCGAGGAGCCGCGCGCGGAGGGACGCCTCCACGGCCGCCAGCTCGTCGTCGAG
The DNA here is from genome assembly GCA_964515425.1 of uncultured Gemmatimonadota bacterium. Taxonomy (GTDB): domain Bacteria; phylum Gemmatimonadota; class Gemmatimonadetes; order Palauibacterales; family Palauibacteraceae; genus CAYVFM01. Next base: position 793 of record CAZEUW010000045.1, read on the forward strand.
CTCGTCGATCCGCTCCTTCACCTCGCGCATGCGGCGGATCAGGGCCTCGGCGTCGTCGCCGCGCCGCTTGCGTTCGCCGATCTCCTCGGAGGTCTCGTTCCGCGTCGCCCGCAGCTCCTCGACCTCTCCGATCAGCTCGCGCCGCTCGCGGTCCAGGCGGAGGGCGTCGTCGAGCGCCTCGAGGACCTCGGGGTCGTTCCTGCGGGCCAGCGCGGCCCGGGCCGACTCGGGCTCGGCCCGGAGCTCCCTGACGTCGAGCACCCCTACTCGTCCTGCTCGTCGCCGGTCGCCCCGGCGATCAGGGTCCTCCGGCCGCAGTTGGGGTTCCCGATGTGGCGGAAGGTCACGCTGCCCGCTCCCGGCTCGATCGAGACGACCTCCAGCTTCAGGTACCGGAGGCAGCTCACCCCGAAGCTGGGGTCCCGGCGGCTGCGGGCCACGTAGACGACGCCCTCCTCGACGTCCAACGCCTCGTCGGTCACGTAGCCGTCCTCCGGCGCGACCTCGAGGTCCTCGAAGGAGCCGTCGAAGCGCTGCAGCCCCGCCGTCGCCTCCCCGCCGAGGACGAGACCGCGCGGTCGGAACTCGAGGTCTTCGCCGGAGGCCGCGACGAGGAAGTCCCAACCGGAGCTCTGGTCGGTGCGGATCGGCCGCCGGCCGATGACGTCGAAGGCGGACGGATCGCGCAGCTCGGAGTCCTGGAACTCGAAGAGCGTGGTCGTCGTCGCCTCGGAAGGCACCGGCTGGAGCGTCGGGGCGAAGGGGTCCTCGCAGCCGGCCAGCAGCACGGCCAGGCCGAGGAGCGACGTCCAGAGGGCTGCAATGCGCACGGGAATCCCGGGGCTGGGGCGACGGGTTCGGCTCGTCCGAGAAGATCTAGTCGCCCACGACGGGTGTCAAGCGCCGAGAGGCCTTGAAACCCGCGGGTTCTGCGGCTCCCGGCCGCTTGACGATCCCCGGGGGCGCTCCTACCTTCCCGCCGTCCTTCGACCGGTCCGTCCCAGGGTCGCGCGACGCGGCCCCGACGGGCGCACTGCCGGCGCCCCGCCCGCCGGACCCGCCTCCGAAGCCAGGTACCGGATGGTCCCCGATCACGAGCCTCACACCTGGGCGGTCGTTCTCGCCGGTGGGACCGGCACCCGCCTCTGGCCCGCCTCGCGTCCCGAGCGGCCCAAGCAGCTCCTCCCGCTGAGCGCCGACGGGAGGCCCCTCGTCGCGGAGGCCGTCGAGCGGGCGATCCGCGTGGCGGGCCGCGAGCGGGTCCGACTGATCGCCAGCGAGCCCCTGCTGGGAGTGCTCATGGAGGCCCTGCCCGAGCTCGCCGAGGAGAACTTCCTCGCCGAGCCCGAGCCCAAGGGCACCGCGCCCGCCCTCGCCTGGGCGGCGCACCGCATCGCCCGCCACGACGCCGACGCCGTCATGCTCTCGCTGCACGCGGACCACCGGATCGCCCCGCCCGAGGCCTTCGACGAGACCGTGGAGCGCACGGTCGAGGCGGCGCGGCGCGGTGGACGGCTCTTCTGCATCGGGGCCCGTCCCACCCGGCCCGAGACGGGCTACGGATACGTCCTGCTGGGCGAACCGATCGACGAGGGCGTCCACGAGGTCCGGGAATTCGTCGAGAAGCCCACCCGGCACTGGGCGCGCCGCTACGTCGACTCGGGGGAGTACCTCTGGAACACGGGCCTGTTCGCCTGGCGCGTGGGCGATTTCCTGAGCGCGGCCCGCGACCTCGCGCCGGAGCTCGAGCCGGGGCTGGCCGCGCTCGAGGACGACCCCGACGACGCGGAGGGATTCTTCGCGGCCGTCGAGCCGGTCAGCGTGGACGTGGCGCTCATGGAGCGCGCGGCCTCGGTCGGCGTGGTCGAGGCCACGTTCGAGTGGGACGACCTCGGGGTGTGGACCGCCGTCGGCCGGGCGCTCGCCACCGACGCCGCCGACAACGCCGTCTCGGGCGACGCCGTGCTCCTGGACGCGTCCCGGAACATCGTCTGGGCGGAGGACGAGCGGGTCGTCCTGTTCGGGGTGGAGGGGCTGGTGGTCGTGAGCAGCGGCGGCCAGACGCTGGTCACCACCCGCGAGAAGGCGCCGGAGCTCAAGCGGCTCCTCCGGACGCTCGCGGAGGACGACGAGGAGTGAAGCTCTACCTCTTCGACGACGCCCGCGCCGACGGCTGGCACCCGTTCGCCCTCAGCCGGCCGGTCTCGGAGCTCCGCTTCGGCGTCCTCCTCCAGCGAGCCCGCCTCGAGCGCTGGGCGGAGCTCTCCGCCGCGGCGGTCTACGCACGGCCGTGGCTCGTCCACTTCTCCGAGGAGGGGGCGCCCGAGGTCCGGTCGCGGGAGGGGTTCGAGCCCGACGCGGCACCGGAGGAGGCGCGCCTCTGGCTCTCGACGCGCTGGGTGCCCCCGCACCCGGCCGAGGCCTCGCTGCCGGACGGTGCGGTCGTCCTCCGCTGTGGCAACCGGGTGGTGGGGTGCCGGCTGCCCGCCGGCTCGCCCGGTCCCGCGCCCTCCTGGCTCGCCTCTCCCGACGGATCGGCCGCGGCGGCCGACGTGGAGGTGGAGGGGACGGTGCTGGAGGAGCCGTGGGAGATGGTCGGCCGCGGCCCGCGGCAGATCCACCGCGACGTGCGCGGGCTCGCCCCGGCCGCCTCGCTCCGGTCCGAGGGCGACCTGCCGGACGGCGTGCGCCTGCTCGGCGAGGGGCCCGTCTACCTCGGCGAAGGGGTCCGGCTCGAGGTCGGCGTCGTGCTCGACGGCCGCGGCGGTCCGATCTGGCTCGATCGCGACGTCGAGGTGCGGAGCGGGACACGGCTCGGCGGTCCCCTGTGGGCCGGCCCCGAGTCCCGCCTGCTGGGCGGCGACTGCGAGGCCCTCTCGGCGGGTCCGGTCAGCTACCTCCGGGGCGAGATCTCGAAGGTCACCACGCTCGGCTGGGTCAACAAGGCCCACGACGGCTATCTCGGGCACGCCTACCTGGGGCGATGGGTGAACCTCGGCGCCGGCACCGTCGCCAGCGACCTCAAGAACAACTACGGGTCCGTGCGGGTGGGCGGGCCCCACGGCGACCGCGACACGGGGCTGGTGAAGATGGGGTGCCTGCTGGGCGACCACGTGAAGACCGCGATCGGCACCCTGCTCGCCACCGGTGCCGCGGTCGGCGTCGGCGCCAACCTCTTCGGCGGTCCCCGCACGCCGCGCTGGGTGCCGCCCTTCCGCTGGGGGCTCGAACCCGACGCGCCGCGCTACCGCCGCGACGACTTCCTCGAGACCGCGGCCACCGTGATGGATCGCCGCGGCATCACGCTCGGCGAGGAGGGCCGTGCCTGGCTGTCGGCCGTCTGGGAGGAGGCACGGACCCGCGACGGAGCCGCCGGGTGAGGATCGCCTCGCTCGGGAGCGGCAGCGGCGGCAACTCGCTCCTGGTGGAGGCCGGACGGACGCGGGTGCTCCTGGACGCCGGCTTCAGCGGCGCCCAGATCGAACGGCGCCTGTCGGATCTCGGCGTCGCGACCGACTCGATCCGGGCGGTCGTCGTGACCCACGACCACCGCGACCACACCGCCGGCGTCGGTGTGGCGGCGCGCCGCTGGGGATGGCCGCTCTTCATGAGCGAGCCCACGAGGGAGGCGTGCGCCGACCTGCTGGACGGAAGCGAGGAGGTCCGTCCCTTCTCCGGGGAGCAATCCTTCTCGGTCGGAGACCTCCTCTTCCGCCCCTTCCTGACGCTCCACGACGCCGTCGATCCGCTCGCGGTGACGGTCGAGGATCGGACGAGCGGCCTCCGGGTGGGGGTCGCCACCGACCTGGGCCGTCCGACCGCGCCCGTCCGCCACGCGTTGGCGGGCTCGCACTTCCTGGTCCTGGAGGCGAACCACGACGAGGTTCTGCTCCGCGAGGGCCCCTACCCCTGGCCGGTCAAGGAGCGCATCCGGAGCAGTCGGGGCCACCTCTCCAACCGCATGGCGGCCGAGCTGGCCGTCGAGCTGATGCACGCCGAGCTGTACGGGGTCCTGCTCGCGCACCTCAGCCGGGAGTGCAACGCCCCGGACCGGGCGCGCGAGCTGGTGGACCGTTCGCTGCGCGAGGCGGGCTTCCGGGGCGTGGTGGAGGTCGCCGAGCAGGAGCGGCCGACCCGGCTCTTCGATCTCGCCCGGCTGCGGGAGTCCCGGGCCGGCGGCCCCCAGCTCGAGCTGTTCCGGAGGGCGGCCGGGCGCTGACGCCGCCCGCCGCCGGCCCGCCGTCCCGAGGCCCGGCCGACCTCAGCCGAAGAGCTGGAGCAGGTCGTTCCCGATCGCCCAGACCATCAGCGCCCCCGCCAGCAGCAGCCCGAGCTGCGCCCACCGGATCCGCGCCTCCACGCTCACGCGCTCGCCGCGCAGGCTCTCCACCCCGAGCAAAAGGAGCTGGCCGCCGTCGAGCACCGGGATCGGCAGCAGGTTCAGGTTGGCCTGGTTCCCCGAGAGGAGCGCCATCACGCCGTGTCGGGCGGGGGGCCCCGCCCGCGCGACGTCTCCGCTCATCTGCGCGATCCGGACGGGACCGGCCAGGTTCTCGGTGGCGACGTCCCCGGTGATCAGGTCCGCGACGACCTCGACCACCCGGACCGTCCAGGTCCACGTGCGCTCGAAGCCGTGCGCGACCCCGGCGATCGGCCCCACCTGCCGCTCCGACTCGCCGAGGGCCGCCTGGACGGCGGACCGGTCCTGGCCCACCCCCACCCGGCCGTAGCGGACGGTGTCTCCGGCCGCGGCGAGCGTCCGCTCGTCCGGTGTCACGGTGAGCGCGACGCGCTCGCCGTCGCGCATCACGGTGACCGCCGTGGCCCGGCCGGGCCGCCGCTCGACGGCGGCGGCGAAGGCCTCCCAGCTCTCCACGGGGCTGCCCTCGACCGAGACGACGCGGTCCCCGGGGCGCAGCCCGGCGCTGTCGGCCGGACTGCCCTCCGCGATCTCGCCCAGCACGGGATCGATGCCCGAGGGCGGGAGGAGCGCCGTCACCAGGTTTCGGCGGCCCTCGTCGTCCGACGGGATCGTGAAGGTCACGGACGTGCCGTCGGCGAAGCTCATCGTCGTCTCGCCCGCCGGCGCGCCCCCGAGGGCGAGCGTCACGTCCTCCCAGGACTCGACCGAGCTCCCGCGGATCGCCGCGATCCGGGACCCGCTCGGCACCCGGGCCAGCTCGAGGGCGCTCGCCGGCAGCACCTCCTCCTGGACCGTGGCCAGCACGGGCGGGTCGGGCGCGGCCACGCCCCAGACCACGGCGATGGCGGCGAAGGCGACGACCGCGAACAGGAAGTTCATCCCGACGCCGGCGGAGAGGATGAGGCCGCGGGCCCAGGCGGGCTTCGAGTCGAAGTCGCGCGGCGAGGGCTCCCGGTCGGGCTCTCCTCCGCCCTCGATCTTCTCGAACGCCTCCTCCTCGCCCATGCCGGCCATCTTCACGTAGCCGCCCAGCGGCAGCGCCGAGATCACGTACTCGGTCTCGCCGCGCGTGAAGCCGAAGACCTTCGGTCCGAACCCGATCGAGAAGCGGGGGACCTCGACGTCCACCGCTTTCGCGGCCCAGAAGTGGCCGAGCTCGTGCACCAGGATCAGCACGCCGAGCACGACCACGGCGGCCAGGATCGTCATCACCAAGGCGGGGGCACTCCTCCGGAGTCGAGTGAGGGGGCCGGGGGGCGATCGCTCCCGGCGCGGTCGAACGGGACGCTGCAACAGGGATGCAACACGGCGACGGAGGCTCGGTTCCCGCTCAGGCCAGGTTACCTACGGCGTCGCGGGCGCGGCGGCGGGCCTCGCGGTCGGCCTCCCACACCTCCGACAGGCTGCGCACGGGGGCCGCGGACATCGCCGCGAGGGTTCGCTCGACGACGGCGGGGATGCCCGTGAAAGGCAGCTCGCCGGCGAGGAAGGCCTCGACCGCGATCTCGTTGGCCGCGTTGTAGGCGGCCGGCGCCGTTCCGCCCTCACGGCCGGCGCGGAGGCCGAGCGCCAGCATGGGGAAGTCCCCGGTCCGGGGCGCCTCGAAGGTGAGCGCGCCCATGGCGACCGGATCGAACCCGTCCCGCGCATCGTGCGGCCGCTCGGGATGGGCGAGCGCGTGGAGGATCGGGAGCTCCATGTCCGGATCGCCGAGCTGGGCCACCACCGATCCGTCCCGGAACTCGACCATGGAGTGGACCACCGACTGCGGATGGACGATCACTTCGATCGCGTCGTAGGGCACGTCGAAGAGGTAGTGTGCCTCGATGACCTCCAGCGCCTTGTTGGCGAGCGTGGCCGAATCGACCGAGATCTTCCGTCCCATGTCCCAGGTGGGATGATCCAGCGCGTCCTCGGGGCCGATCGTCCCGAACCTGTCGGCGGGCGTCTCCCGGAAGGGGCCGCCCGAAGCGGTCAGGAGGATTCGACGGATCTCGCGCGTCGGCCGGCCCGCCAGGCACTGGTGCACCGCGCTGTGCTCGCTGTCCACGGGGACGATCTCCCCGCCACCCGCGGTCCGCGCCTCGAGCACCAGCGCGCCGCCCGCCACCAGCGACTCCTTGTTCGCGAGGGCGAGCCGCCGCCCGCCCCGCAGCGCGCGCAGGGTGGGCTCGAGGCCGGCCACCCCCACCAGGCCGTTCACCACGATCTCGACGTCGGGCGCTCCGGCAGCGTCGGCCACCGCGTCCGGGCCGAAGCGCCATTCGCCCTGCCAGGAGGGGCGGAAGTCCTCGCCGGGATGCTCGACGAGCACCACGTGCCGGGGCTCGAACTCGAGGGCCAGTCCGTCCAGCTTCGCCGCGTTCCGTCGGGCGGTCAGCACCACCGGCCGGAAGCGGTCGGCGTGCCGACGCAGCACCGCCATGGTGGAGTCGCCGATCGAGCCCGTCGCGCCGAGGACCGCCACGCCCCGCCGCGTCACGGCCGGCCCAGCATCAGCAGCAGGAGGTGCGCGACCGGCACCGTCCAGAGGAGCGAGTCCATGCGGTCGAGGAGCCCGCCGTGGCCCGGCAGGAGGTCGGAGGCGTCCTTGGCGCCGCACTCCCGCTTGAGCGCGGACTCGACCAGGTCGCCCCCGATGGCGGCGAGGCCGACGCCGAGCCCGATCAGGGCGGCCCGCGCGACGCCGAGCCGAAAGCCGCCGACCGGGGCGAGCAGCGCGGCCTCGTAGAGGACGGCGGTGACGGGACCGGCGACCACCGAGGCCACCGCTCCCTCCACCGTCTTGTTGGGGCTGATCGTGGCAGCGAGCGCGCGCCGGCCCCAGCGCCGGCCCCCGAAGAAGGCAGCCGTGTCGGCCACCCAGGTGACGAGCACCGGCAGGAAGAAGACGAGCGTGGCTCCGAGCCGGTCGGCGGCGTGCTCTCCGCGCAGGAGGATCGTGAAGCCCAACAGCCCGCCGATGTAGAGCACGCCGAAGCCGCTGTAAGCCGCGGCGGTGACCGGTCCATCGTGCATCGGGACCCGCACCAGCGCCCACGCACCCGCCAGCGGGAGGATCCCGGCCGCGAGCTGCCAGGCGGCTCCCGGTCCCAGGGCGGCCACGGCGATCGGAAAGGCCACCGACCCCGCCACCACGGCAGCGGGGAGGACGGGCCGACCGGCACCTCGCAGCAGTCCGACGAACTCCCCCGACGCGACGCCGGCCAGCAGCACCACGCCGGCCAGGAAGAGGGTGCCCCCTACCCACACCACGAGCACGGTCACGGGGATCAGGACCGCCGCGACGAGCAGGCGCTGTCGCACTTCGTCGCTCACGCGCGGCTCCGAGGCAGGGGGCTCATCCGACCTCGACCCGACCGAAGCGGCGGTCGCGCCGTCGGTAGTCCTCGACGGCGTCGCAGAGGCAGCCGCGATCGAAATCCGGCCACAGCACGTCGGTCACGTGGATCTCCGCGTAGGCGATCTGCCACAGGAGGAAGTTGGAGATCCTGAGCTCGCCCGACGTACGAATCAGCAGGTCCGGATCGGGCCACTCCGCGGTGTAGAGCTCGCGCGCGAACCGCTCCTCGTCGATCTCCTCGGGTCGGAGCGTGCCGAGCAGGGCCTTGCGCGCGAGCCGCGCCGCAGCGTGGGCGATCTCGGAGCGGCCGGAGTAGCTGATCGCGAGGTTGAGCTGCATGCGCCCGGCCTGCCGTGTGTGCGCCTGGAGCGCCTCGGCGGCCGAGCGCGCGGACGCCGGAAGATCGTCCAGCTCGCCGAACACCCGGACGCGCACCCCGTTGACACGGAGCTCCTCCTTCTCCCGCTCGACGAACTCCTCGAGCAGCTCCATCAGCGCCCTTATCTCCCTGTCGGGACGGGCCCAGTTCTCCCTCGAGAAGGCGAAGAGCGTGAGGTGGTCGATCCCGAGCTCCAGGGCGCCCTTCACCGTCTCGCGGACCGCCTCCATGCCACGCCGGTGCCCCTCCCAGCGCGCCAGGTCCCGCTCCCGAGCCCAGCGGCCGTTGCCGTCCATGATGATCGCCACGTGCGGTGGGACCTCGCCGGCCTCCCGCGTTCGCGCCACCCTCTCGTCGCTCCCCCCGTCCACCGCTCCCTCCGTCATCGGGCGCCCTCGTCTCGTCGCAGGGCGCGGGCTCCCCCACGGTAGCTGTAGGCCTCGTAGCCCGCACCCTGCATCCGTTCGGCCAGTCGCGCCGTCGTCGTCCCCTCCTCGCAGAGGAGCACGTAGGTCGGCTCGCGGTCGAGCGACCGGAAGTCGTCGAGCAGCTCCGCGAGCTCCCGATGCACGGCACCCTCCGGGTGCCACCTGCGGTGGCTCGTCCGGTCGCGGGTGTCGACGAGCACGTGATCGGGTCCGATCTCGTCGACGAAGAGCCCGCGCCCGGCGATCTCGCCGGGCGACAGGTCCCGGAGGTCGAGGACCTCCCGCCCCGCCACGAGCTCCTCGAGGAGCCCGGGATCCACCCGGTCCGCCTCCTCACGGGCGCGCTCGAGCGAGGCCGCGGTGACCGGGTGGTCCCCCGTCAGCGCGCAGTACTCCCGCACCTTCGACGAGAGGTCGAACGTCCCGATCGTCCGGGCGCGGGCGACGATCTCCTCCTTGTCGAAGCCCACCAGCGGCCGCAGCACCGGCAGATCGCCCGCCGCCTCGTCGATCGCCCGCAGGTTCTGCAGCGTCTGCGACGACACCTGACCGATCGCTTCGCCCGTCACCAGCGCCGAAGCCCCGACCTCGGCCGCCACGAGTGCACCGGCGCGGTACATCATCCGCTTCAGGACGACCTGGAGGTAGGACGGACCCACGGCGGCCCGCATGCGCTCCACCACCGGACCGAAGTCGACGACGTGGAGGCGCGGTCGGAGACCGAAGCTCCAGCGGTCGGACAGCACCTTCGCCACCTCGACGACCATGCGGCGGTAGGCGGCACCCCCCAGGTTGCAGAACAGGTAGTCGACCTCGGTGCCGCGCCGCTGCACCATCCAGCCGGCCACGGCCGAGTCGAAGCCGCCCGAGAGGAGGGCCACCGCCCTCCCCTGGACGCCCGCCGGCAAGCCGCCCGGTCCGTCCCGGCGCTCGGAGAACAGGTAGGCCCGGTCGTCCCGCACCTCGACCCGCACCTCCACGTCCGGATCGTCCAGGTCCACCCGGGCGCCCGGATTGAGCGCCGTGCCCAGCTCCCGCTGTACGTCCATCGACTGGAACGGATGGTCACCGCTCCGGCGGGCCCGCACCGCGAAGGTGCGGCCCTTCACGCGATCGTGGAAGCGGTCTCTTCCGGCCTCGACGATCGCTCCCAGCCGCGCCTCGGTCTCGACCTCGATCGGCGAGAAGGAGCTGAGGCCGAACACGTGCGGCAGCACCTCGAGCAGGCGGTCGTCCTCGCCCTCCACGAAGATGCGGCTCCACTCCTGCCGGACGCTCGCCTCCACGCCCGCGGAGGCGAGGGCGTCCTCCAGGTTCTCGACGAGCCGCCGTTGGAACCGGCTCCGGGTGCGCTTCGCCTTGGTGGCGATCTCTCCCGACATGCGCAGGAGGGCCTTCACCGTCGACGAGCCGGTGGCAGGATCACGTCTCCGCTGTCCGGTCGCTGACGTCGTCGTATCGCTCATGGTCGGGAACAGGGAAACCGGGACGCGTCTCGGACGTTCCGTCCGGTCATCCGGAAAGGCCATAAACTGCGGGGCCGCCCGCCTCGACGCACGGGCGGCGGCGCTGCAGCCCGGCGCCTCCCCGCTTCTCCCTGACTATGTGGGCCACGGGCACCCGGGTCGCAAACAGGCCACGCCCGGAGTGCTTGCTCGAAGGTCCGGCGACATCCACTCTGCCCATCGACCCGGACGGAGGGCACGGCGATGGCGCGTCACGACCACCTGAGAGCGATGCTGCTGGGACTGTTCCTGCTCGCCAGCCTGGGGACCGGGGTCGAGCTGCTCCTGCTGGAGCACTTCGAGGAGTGGGAGCAGTGGCTCCCCCTCGTGCTCCTGGGGCTCGGCCTCGTCTCCGGCGCGGCGGCAGGGGTGTGGCCCGGCCGCCGGAGCCTCGCGGCGCTGCGTGCCGTGATGGTCACGTACGCCGTCTCCGGGGGGGTCGGGCTCTACCTGCACTACGCCGGCAACAGGGCGTTCGAGCTCGAGATGGAGCCGGCGCTGGCGGGACTCGAGCTCGTGTGGGCCGCGCTGACCGGGGCGACCCCTGCGCTCGCGCCGGCGACCATGGTCTGGCTGGCGGCGCTGGGCCTCCTGTTCAGCTTTCGGCATCCGGCTCTCGAGAGCACGGCCTCGGAGCCGGACCCGTCTCGTCGACCGGACCCAAATCATCGAACCGACGGAGGTACGACGTGAAGACGACGATGGCACTGCTGGTCACGGCGCTGATGCTGGCGTGCGGCGGCGCCGAGCAGGCGGGCACGGAGGACGCGGCCACGGCCGGCGACACCGCCGCGGCGGCGGCGAGCGCCGACGAGAGCTCGACGGCGGACGCGGCGCGCGGCGCGCTGCTGGATCCGAACGAGGCCTCCGAAGGGGAGCTCCGGGGGCTCGAGGCGCTCCCGGACAGCGCGGTCGGGACGCTCCTCTCGGGGCGCCCCTTCGCGGACGTGGTGGCGCTGGACGAGGCGCTCTCCACGCACCTCGACAGCGCCGCACGCTCCGAGCTCTATCGGGAGCTATGGATCCCGATCGACCTCAACGGCGCCCCCGACGAGGCGATCCTGCTGATCCCGGGCGTCGGCGACCGCATGCTGCACGAGTTCAAGGAGTACCGGCCCTACCGGGGGATGGCCGAGTTCCGGCGGGAGATCGGAAAGTACGTCGACGAGGAGGAGGTCGCCCGTCTGGCGCGGTACGTCCGACTGGAGACCGGCGGCTAGGAGCGGTCCTCCTCGAACAGCTCGGCCGCCTTGCCGGCCGACACCACGATGCCCTTGATCATAGCCGAGCTGAAGCCGCTGTGCTCCATCTCGTTGAGCCCGGCGATCGTGCACCCTCTGGGCGTCGTGACCCTGTCCACCTCGCTCTCCGGGTGACTCCCCTCCCGCTGCAGCAGGGCGGCTGCACCCCGAGCGGTCTGGGCGGCGAGCGTGAGCGCCTCCTCCGGGTGAAAGCCGATCTCGATCCCTCCCTGCGAGGCCGCGCGGATCGCGCGGAGGAAGAAGGCGACACCACAGGCGACCAGGGCCGTCGCGGAAACCATCAGCTCCTCGCGGATCACGAGCGTCCGTCCTACGGAGGCGAAGAGGGCGTCCACCTCGGACAGCTCGGGGCCCGGCTCTCCCGCGAGGCAGGTCATCGACTCGCCGATGGCCACGGCCGTGTTCGGCATGGCGCGCACCACCGGCAGGGGGCGTCCGATCTCGTCGCGCAGGTCGCCGATCGAGACGTCGGAGACGACCGAGACGAGGACGTGGCGTTCGGGATCCAGCTCGTCCCGGATCTCGGCCAGGAGCCCCAGCAGCTGCTGGGGCTGGACCGCGAGCACGACGACGCGGGCGGACCGGACCGCCTCCCGATTGTCGTCGGTCACGTCGAAGCCGCGGTCCGCCAGGGGCGCGAGCCGCTCGATCTCACGCCGCGTGACCGTGATCGCGCCCGGCTCCCTCGTCCCCGCCTCGACCCACCCCGTGGCGAGCGACCGGCCGAGATTCCCGCCGCCGAGGACGGCGATCCGTTCCCCGCCGTCCGCGGCGCGGGCCTTCGCTCCCTCCTCCGTAACCTCTTCCATGATGGATGCCTTCGGGGCAGAGCGCTGACGAGCGGAGGCAATGGCAGGGGCGGGATTCGAACCCGCGGCCCAGGGCTT
>CAZEUW010000046.1:0-12955 GCA_964515425.1 uncultured Gemmatimonadota bacterium
GCATCGGCGACCGCCGGACAGCTCACGGGCCAGAAGGGCCAGCGAGCAGCAGCAGACCAGCTCGGAACCTCCGAGATGCTGAAGCGTCGCCGCCCGTATGGTCGCAGGCGGGTCGTCCTGCCCAGGGCGTGGTCGTCCGCTTTCCCGGGCTCGGGAGTCGTTCACGACGTCGCGGTCTCTTAGATAACAATGGAATCTGCAGGTGTGTCCGGCGCCGGCCCGTCCCGACCCGCTCCCGGACACGAAAGCGTAGATGGCGCCACCGGGAAACAAGTTACGGGACCGGCCCCCGGGAGCAAGCGGGTGACCCGGGTGGCCGTGTCGCGGACTCCGGGGCCACGGGTGCGGTGGCCGGGACAAGTCTTCCCGTCGTCCGCCCGGGTGGAGACATTCTATCCCGTCCCTCCCGGGAGCGGATCCCTGCTCTCGACGCCTCAGGGCCCTGACGCGGAACGGGCCGAGGGCTCATTCCCCCCTGTGCGGCGCATTTGGGCCCCGTCTTGCCCCTCTATTCCCCTGCATACGGACACCGACTCGTGGCGCATTCGTCCACGACATCGATGCCGCACCCCTCATAGACACAGGGAACACCATGATTTCCGATCACTCGAACGATTGGGTTCGACCGGGCGTGGCGGCCACGGCCGTGGCCCTGGCGCTCACCCTCCTCGTCCCGATCGACGGCTCCGCCCAGGACGACCAGACCCGTCGTGTCATCCTCAGTGAGCTCCCCGAAGCGGAGCAGGTGAGGATCGAGACCCTGGCGGAGACGACCGGCGAAGAGGCCGAGAAGCTCCTGAAGCAGGCCAGAGAGGCGAACCGGGCCATGAAGCACAGCGAGGCCGGGGAGCTCTTCGAGCGATCCGGGCAGCTGCGGACGCCGGGCGACAGGCGCGGCATGGAGGGCTACGAGGCCGCCGGAACGGCGTACTTCAACGCCGACGAGCCGGCCCGAGCCAGCCTGGCGTGGGAAGAGGCCGGCAACCTGGCGTTGATCCTCGGCGACGTGTACGCGGCCAGCGAAAACTACATGCGCGCGGCTCTGGCGGCGCACGAGGACGGCAACAGGGTCCGGGTCAGCGACATGGGCTGGAAGGCTTACTATCTGACCGAGTCGTCCAGGCTCTCCAAGGACCAGCAGAAGACACTCCGTCGATACATCGCGGTGCGCCCGGTCAGCCTCGAGGAAGCGCAGGCTGAGCAGGAGACGATTCGTCCGCGCATGTGGCTGATCCATACGGACATCATGAATCTGGTGAACGCCGCCGAAGTCGAGCGGCTCGAGGCCGTCGAGACCGAATACCGGGCGCTGCGGGATTCCCTGGCGGGAACCACGTCCCGGTCCCAGTCCGCCTCGGAGCGGATCACGATGACGGAGACGATCCACTTCGAGCACGACCGGTCCGAACTGAGCGGAGACGCCCGGGCCATCCTTCGTGAGAAGGTCCCGGTCTTCCGCGCTCATCCTTCCCTCCGGATCACCGTGACCGGCTACACGAGCCAGCACGGCACCCGGGCCTACAACGAGGCCCTCGGGCTCCGGCGCGCCGAGGCCGCCCGGGACTACCTGGTGTCCCAGGGCGTGGCGGAGCACCGGATCGAGATCGCCACCCGGGGCGAAGACAACCTGGCCATGGCTGGCCCGTCGGACGCCGCCGACGCCGCGAACCGGCGCGGTGTGTTCACGATCCTGATGGCCGAACGGAAGGTGTCGCAGAACTGACCCGAGACCGACGGCAGAAGCAGGAAGGGAGCCGGGCGCGGAGCGATCCGCGCCCGGCTTCTTCATGCCAGCTAGGGTGAGCTCACCGTGGACGGCCCACGCTCGATCGGCGTGCGTCCGGGCGAGGGCCGAGCCGACTTGACCCCGCGTCGCGTGACCGCTACGATCGTATCGGGCGCTACAAATGTAGCGCGTATCGGCGATCAGGGTCCCTCCCGGTGACACGCGAAGGGGAACCATGAAGGGCGAGCGACCGGAGCTGAGCGCGCGCGAGCGCGAGATCATGGACGTCGTGTACCGCCGCGGCCAGGTCACCGTGGCCGACCTCGGCGAGGAGCTGGCCGACGCCCCGACGGCGGCGGCCATCCGCACCATGCTGGCGCGCCTGGAGGAGAAGGGCCGTCTCCGGCACGAGCGCGACGGCCGCGAGAACGTCTATACGCCGACCCTCCCGCGGGAGGAGGCGAGCGCGGCGGCCCTGGACCGGGTGCTCGAGACCTTCTTCGGCCGCTCGCCGACCGAAGCGGTGGCCGCGATCCTCGACCGATCGGCCGAGGAGATCTCCGACGAGGAGCTCGACCGGCTCGAGTCGCTGGTCGACGAAGCCCGGGAGAAGGGACGATGAGCGGGCTGTCGGCCTTCGGCGATCCCCTGCTGGCGATGGGCCTCAAGGGGGCCACGCTGCTCGCGCTGGGCTGGCTCTCCGCTCTGGTGATGCGGCGCCGCTCCGCCGCGGCGCGCCACGCCGTGTGGTGCGCGGCCCTGGCCGGGCTGCTCGTCCTGCCGGCCGCCTCCGTCGTGCTGCCGGCGTGGCGGGCGCCCCTCGCCTCCGAGGCGATGGCCGGCCTCGGCGCGGGCGGCCCGGAGGATCGGGTCCGGACCGTCGAGGAGGGCACGCCCACCGAGCCCGCGATGATGCCCGAGGCGACCGTGGAGACGCCGATGGCGGCCGTGATCGCGGAGCGGGCGGAGGCGGCGTCCTCCCCCGCCGCTCGCGGGATCGAGGGCGGGGCGCCCCTCCCGGCGACCGGCGGCGGTGCGGCCGGCACCGCGGCATCGGCGCGCTCCGGGTGGACGCTGACGGCCGGCGCCGTCGCCGCGTGGGCGATAGGCGCGCTCCTCGTCCTCCTGCTGCTGGCCCTTCAGCGGCTCCGGGTGGCGCGGGTGGCGCGTCGCGGCCGACCGGTGGACCCCGGGAGCCGTCTGTCCGGGGCGGCCCGCCGCGGTGCGGCGCGGGCCGGTCTCGCGCGGCCCCCGCGCCTCGTGATCGGCGATCGGGGCGCGATGCCGATGACCTGGGGCGTGTGGCGGCCGGTGCTGCTGCTGCCCGCGGAGGCCGAGCGATGGAGCGGCGCGCGCCTCGAGGCCGTGCTCCTCCACGAGATGGCGCACGTCCGCCGCCGGGACTACCTGACGCAGCTTCTGGGCGCCGTCGCCTGCGCGCTCCACTGGCCCAACCCGCTGGCATGGACGGCCCTCGCCCGGCTCCGCCGAGAGCGGGAGCTCGCCTGCGACGACGAAGTCCTGGCCGCGGGCTCGCGGCCCTCGGGCTACGCCACCGAGCTGCTCGAGCTCGTCCGGTCGCGGCGCGCGCGACCCGCCCCGCCGCTGGGCGCCCTGGCCATGGCGCGTCCCTCGCAGCTTCCCGGTCGGCTGCAGGCCCTGCTGGACGAGACGCGCGTGCGATCGCGGCTCTCGCGCCGCCTCCTCGGGCAGGCCGCCGGCCTCGGACTGGCGGTCTGTCTGCCGCTGGCGGCCCTCGCGCCGTCCGCGCCCGCCGACGCGGCGATGGTGCCCGATCCCGGCGAGCTGCCGGCCGAGGTGATCCTGAGAGACGGACGGCCGACGCCCGTCGAGACGACGCGCGCGGAGCCGACCCGGGCGTCGGCGGCCCTCCAGGAGGCCCCACCCTGGCTCCCCTCCAGACCGGCACCCTGCTCGGAGGCCGAGTCCCGGAGCCGCCGCGTGAACCACGACGACGGGAGCTGGAAGGTCAGCCTCGAGGCCGGCGGCTGCCGGTTCGAGTTCCAGCTCCTGCGAGGGCTCGGCCCCTCGGAGGCGGACGCGGACCGGTGGAGCGCGAACGAGCCGCTCGCCTTCGACGAGGGCTTCCGCGAGGTCGTCCGCATGGAGGCGGGCAGCTCGCTCGAGATCCGCGCGAGTGGCCAGGGCGACGGCGCGCGACGGGTCCTCATGCGGCCCGGGGAGGACGGCCGCCCCGAGATCCGCTACTGGCGGGACGGCGAGGCGGTGACCTTCGACGCCGACGGCGCCGAGTGGCTGGCCGCGGCGCTGGTGCCCGTCCTTCGGCAGACCGGCCTACGGGCGGAGGACCGGACCCGCTACGTCCGCCGGCTCGGTGGCGTGGACGGCGTCCTGTGGGAGGTCGACCGCATCGGCAACGACCGCGTGCAGTCGCTCTACCTGCTGGCCCTGGTCGACGAGGGCGGGCTCGATCCCGGCGGCTGGAAACGTGTGCTCGAGACCGCGGGTGAGGAGATCGGCTCCGACGCCGACATGCGGAGACTCCTCGTGCAGCTGGTGGAGCGTCGGCCGGCGCTGATCGAGGGGGACGGCTGGCCGGCCTTCCGCGGGGCGGCCGGAACCGTCGGCTCGGACGCCGAGCACCGCCGGCTCCTCACCGCCCTCCTCGAGCGGTCCGGGCCCGACGCCCGGGTCGCGGCCCGGCTGGTCCGCTCGGCCGACGGCGAGATCGGCTCGGATGCCGAGATGCGGCGCTTCCTGCTCGCGGTGGCCGAGCGCCGCCCGGCCGCCCTGCTGGAGAGCGGCGTCTGGGCGACGGCCGGCTCCATCGGCTCGGACGCGGAGATGCGCCGGTTCGTGAGCGCGGTGGCCGAGCGCCGCCCCGAGGCGCTGGCCGGCGACGACTTCTGGGAGGCCGTCGCCTCGATCGGCTCGGACGCCGAGATGGCGCGCGCGCTGCTCGACGTCACCGCGGCGTCGAACGACCGGCGCACGCTGGGCGCCGCGCTCGACGCGGCCCGGAGCGGCATCGGCTCCGACGCCGACATGACGCGCTTCCTCGTGGCCTTCGCCGAACGGCACCGCGAGGAGACGATCGGCCCGCTCTCGGACCGGTACCGGGCGGCCGTGGCCACGATCGGCTCGGACCGCGAGCGCCAGCGGGCGCTCGCGCCGCTGGGGCGCTGACGGTGCCGCTCCCCGTGCCCCACGTGGGTCCCTGCGGCCTGACCGCCGCCCTAGCCGCCGTCGCTGCCCTCGCCCTCCCGCTCCCGCACGCCGCCCACGCCCAGGAGCACGGCGGCCACGACCACGCCGCCGCCGGCTCCCCCTACGCGGCCTACCTCGACCGCGAGATCGCGGCGCTCGCCCCCGAGGAGCTCGACGCTCTGCTCGCGGGCGAGGGGATGGAGATGGCGCTCCCGGCGGAGCTGAACGGCCACCCGGGCCCGAAGCACGCGCTGGAGATGGCGGAGCCCCTGGAGCTGGAGGCCGGGCAGGTCGCCGCGCTCGAGGAGGTCCGTGACGCCATGCAGGCAGAAGCGCGTCGCCTCGGCGCCGAGATCGTGCGGCTGGAGCGCGGGTTGGACCGGGCGTTCGCAGCGGGCACGCTGACCGAGGCCACGCTCCGCGAGGCCACCGCGGCCGTGGCCGACGCCCGGGGACGCCTGCGGGCGGCCCACCTCTCGGCCCACCTGGAGACCCGCCGGATCCTCTCGGAGGCCCAGACCCGGCGCTACGAGCAGCTGCGCGGCTACGGGCCGGGATCACCCTGAGGCGCGCTTCCGCCGAGCACGCCCCTGGCCGCCATGCGGCGCGCGTACAGGAGGAGGAAGACCGCCACCGCGGCCACGACGACGCTGAAGATCACGCCGCCGGTGCCCATGACGGCCGCTCCTTCGCTCATCCCGAAGGAGTAGAGCGTGCTGACCGCCATGCCGACGAGCGAGACGACGAACGCCCCGACCGCCCATCGACGTCGGAGCAGCAGGCCGACAGCGCCCGCCAGCCCGGCCCACACCGCCGCCGCCCAGCCGGCCACCGCCCAAGCGGGGAAGCCGTAGAAGTAGTCCAGCTCCGTCTCGGAGAACTGCCCCATGTAGAAGGCCCACTCCATCTGGGTGGCGAGGTAGTCGAAGGCGCCGATCGCGTTCCAGAGGACGGCCAGGCCGCCCACGATCCAGAGATGTCTCGGGGCGTCCACCCGACCGGCGGCTCCCTGCACGTCCGTCTCCATGCCGTCTCCTCCCGTGCGCGACTCGTCCCGGGGGCTGGTCCACAGCGATCGAGCAACGTTAGCGGCGGACGGCCGAAGGCGATAGAGACCGCGGCCCCCGCCTCCGCGTGAAACACGCCCGCGCGAGCGGGGTGTCACATGCGTGCGCCCCTTCCGGGCGTCGCGACGCCCGTCCCACCACGAACCCGCGAGCCAGGCCACGTGATCGAGTTCACCGAGAAAGCCAGGGACCAGGTCCTCGCCTTCATCGAGCAGGAGGGGAGCGACGACCTCGCGGTCCGGGTGGCCGTCAAGAACTCGAGCCCCTTCGCGCCCGAGTACGACCTGCTGCTCATCGAGGGAGACGAGGTCCGCGACCACGACGAGGCCTTCGACCAGGACGGCTTCACCCTCTACGCCGATCCCCACAGCGCCGAGTTCCTGGACGGCGCCACGGTCGACTGGGTCTCGAACCTCCAGCAGAGCGGCTTCAAGATCCAGAACCCGAACGCCCGGGAGCCCGGTGCCGCGGCGCCCGACGGCGAGCTCGCCGACCGCGTGCAGCAGGTGCTGGAGCAGCAGATCAACCCGGGCGTGGCCCAGCACGGGGGCCGGGTCAGCCTGGTCGACATCCGGGACAACGTGGTCTACCTGAAGATGGGCGGCGGCTGCCAGGGATGCGGGCTGGCGGGCGTGACGCTCACCCAGGGGATCAAGTCGGCGCTCGCCGAGGCGGTCCCCGAGATCGAGGGCGTGGAGGACGTCACCGACCACTCGGCGGGCGAGAATCCCTACTACGACCCGGCCGAGGTGAGCGTCTGAAGCTCCCCGCCCGGAGGCCTCCTCCTAGCGCAGCACGCCCGCCGCGCCGGTCTCGGTAGGCATCCGCTCGGCCGAGAGCACCAGGGCGTTGCCCCCCTTCAGCATCACCATCTCGGCCAGCTCGTCCAGCAGCTCCACCGCGTGCTCGCCGGGATCGTCGCCGCCCTCCTTGAGGATCTCGATCGCCCCGGTCTCGCGGTCGAAGGTGCCCCAGACGCGCCGGCCGCGCTCGGTCAGCAGCAGGCGGATCCGGCCCGCCACCGCGAGACGCCCCAGGTTGGCCAGGTCGAGCTCGCCCTTGCCGGCGCCGTAGCCGCTCTCCCACAGCGCCAACGCCTGTTCGACCTGCCGCAGCACGACCGACTTGGCGATCGGCCACGCCGCGTCGTGGATCCGCCCGGTGCCCCAGTCGGTGACGTTCGCCTCGATCCCCTCCTCCACGAGGTTCTCGAGCGAGCTGATCGAGCGGTAGATGGGATGGTACTCTCCCACCGTGGCGAGCACGACGGGGCCGATCTCGTCCTTCAGCAGCTCGGCGAGGCCGTCGTCGACCAGCTTGAAGAACTTCTTCAGCTCGGCCTCGGTGACTTCGTCCTTGGCCGCCCCGTGGCCGTGGAAGACCGGGGAGTGGCCACCCCGGCCCGGCTGGCTGCGGGCCCGGCGGATCTTCTGCCGCTGGATGATGTTCGCGTCGCGCTCGTACTCGAAGCCGAGCGCGTCGAGCATGTCCCGAGGCATCTCGCCCAGGTCGACCGGCGAGGCGCTACTGGCCGTCCCCTCCCACAGCCGGACCTGCTTCTGGCTGAGCCCGAGCACCCAGTAGCGGTCGGGCGCCTGGAGCAGCTCGATCAGCGGTCGGGTGTGGAAGGTCGGCCCGACCACGACCAGCTCGGGGAGCTGGGTGGGGACCCGGTACATGCGCTGGAAGCCCCGGGAGACGAAGAGGGCGATGCCCTCGGACTCGTAACGCCAGAACTCCTGCTCGCGGGTGAGGGGCTCCAGGGTCGCCAGCTCCGCCTCCACCGCCTCCCGCCGGCCGTCGTCGGCCTCGGCCGAGAGCAGCTCGCGGGCGCGCTCGTAGGCGGCCCGGAAGCGGAGCCGATCCGTGTCGGCCTCGCTGCTCGACCGCTCCGTCGGCAGGTAGATGGAGACGGCCGGGCCGTCGGGGACCTCGAGCAGCTCCTTCAGCCTCTCCCGTCCGAAGTACTCCACGTCAGGCTCCTTCCCGCCTGGGGTGCCACGCCTCCGCGACGGTCACGAGCTTCAACGAACGTACCAGCGAGGCCTCCACGGGCCCCCGGCGGCCGCTCGCGGCCGGCCGCGCGGCCGTCGGCTCAGTCCCCCGGCACGATCGCGTGGAGGACCATGCCCACCAGCGACATCACGCTGGCCCCGACGAAGGCCGCCCCGAAGCCCGAGAGGGTGAAGCCGGGGGTGAGCGCCGCCGCGAGCGCGAAGAGCGCCGCGTTGAGGATCAGGTAGAAGATCCCGAGCGTGAGGAAGGTGATCGGGAGGGTGAGGACGACGAGCACCGGCTTCAGCACGGCGTTCACCAGGCCGATGATCAGCGCCGCGAGCAGGAGCGGGGCAATGCCCTCCCCCACCCCGATGCCGGGCACGAGCATGGCCGTGATGTAGAGCGCCACGGCGGTGACCAGCCAGTTGACCAGGAACCCCATCTCTCCCCCTCGCCTCGGTGACGGGCCCGGCGCACGTGGCGCGGACCCGGGAACACGGCTTGCACCCGCAAGCTAGCTCCGCCGTCGAACCGTCGCGAGCAGGCCGGGGAGGTCGTCGATGGAGCGAAAGCACGAGGGCGTGGTGGTCGAGTGCGTCCGGGGCGACATCACGAGTCAGCCGGAGCTGGACGCGATCGTGAACGCCGCCAACGCCGAGCTGCGCACGGGCGGCGGCGTGGCCGGCGCGATCCACCGGGCCGCCGGCCCCGGGCTGGAGGAGGAGTGCCGGCCGCTGGCCCCGATCCGGCCGGGCGAGGCGGTGATCACCGGCGCCCACGACCTCGCGAACCGGCGGGTGATCCACTGCCTGGGTCCCGTGTGGGGGCGGGACGAGCCGGCCGACGAGCTGCTGGCCGCCTGCTACCGGAACGCGCTCGAGCTGGCCGAGGAGGAGCGGCTCGGCTCGGTCGGCTTCCCGGCCATCTCGACCGGGGCCTTCGGCTACCCGCTCGAGGAGGCGGCCGGGGTCGCCCTGGGCGCGGTGTGGGAGGCCGCCCCCGACCTCGCGTCGCTCCGCCGGATCCGCTTCGTGCTCTTCGGCGAGCGCGCGCTCGGCGTGCCCGAGGAGACGCTCGCCGAGCTCGGAGGCGGCTGAGCGCGGCCGCTCGGGTTCCGCCGGCGTCCCGACCCGGGATCAGCGCCGGCTCAGAAGCCGGGCGTGACGCTGAAGTCCCAGTACCAGTCCTTCAGCTCGCGGTCGAGCGGGTTCACGTAGTCCAGCTCGAAGACCGCCAGCCCGAACAGGTTGAGCCGGGCCCCGACGCCGACGCTGCGCACGAACTGGCGCGGGCCGTCGTTCAGGAAGGTCGGGTCGATGTCCCGCGTCCAGGCGATGCCCGCGTCGAAGAAGCCGATCAGGTCGATCGGCGGCACGTTCGAGGCCTGGATGATCCCGATGCCCCCGAGGAAGGGCAGCCTGAGCTCCGCGTTCATCACCCCGACCCGGCTCCCGATGAGCTGGTCGAAGGCGGGGCAGTCGCCGCCGGGCTGGAGCACGTCGTCCGGCTCCTGCGGGTCCTGGATGGGCGGGCACTCGCGAAAGCTGAAGCTCCCCGGCTCGTAGCCCCGCACCATCGACGGGTAGCCGATGAAGTAGTCCTGGAGCCGGTGGTCCTCGGCGTCCGCCCCGTAGCGGCCGAGGTGCATCACGCGGCCGGCGATCGTGAAGGGGCGGACGGGCATCACGTACTTCCGGAAGTCGCCCAGCAGCGTGTAGTAGTCCACCGAGCCGGCCGTGGGCGAGACCTCCAGCCGGTAGCGCTGCCCGACCATGGGCGCCGTCGCTCCGAAGATCGTGTTGTCGTAGACCAGCGCCGCGCTCGCCCGCCCCTGGTTCAGCGTCGAGAGGGTGTCCAGGGCGGGGAAGTCGAAGTCCTCCCGCGAGAGCACCTGGCCGTTCACGGCCGAGAACACCGTCTGCCGGACCTCGCTCGCGAATTCGACCTGGCGCACGCCGCCCGAGAACTCGATCCGCTGCGCCCGGTTGAAGGGGAACTCGATCACCCCGCTCAGCTCCCGGTTGATCTGCCAGAACCGGAAGTCCTGCGAGATGAAGACCGGACCCGCGACCGAGTTGGCCGACACGACGTTGAAGCTGCGGCTGATCTGGGGGATCTGTCCCCCGACGATGCCCCAGTTGAGCCGGTTCGACCGGTTCACGTAGCTGGTGAAGAGCGCCGTGCTCTTGAGCACGTCGCCGGTGCTCCCGTCCACCTGCACCAGCGTCGAGAGGTTGCGGTTGCCCAGCATGTCGCTGAAGAACGCCGAGCCGCCGCCGCCCACGAAGAAGCCGAACTGGTCGGAGCCGACGGCCAGCGACGGGCGGCCGAGGAAGTCCAGCGACAGCGACGGGTCGTAGTCGCGCTTCTCGAAGGTCACCGCGCTGGCCAGCCCGAGCTCCTCGTCCTCGAGCAGCCGGTCCACGAAGCGCGCGCCCCGATCCGCCTCGGGCGGCGGCAGGGTGCGGGGGCTCAGCCCAGCGAGGTCCGCCGCGTCGCCGACCGGGGTGCCGGCCAGCTTGGCCGGGTCGTCCATCGCGTAGATCTCGAACACGAAGTTCCCCTCGCCGTGCACGCTGAACACGGCCAGATCCGTGTCGCGCGCCACCGAGAGGGACGGGCTGAGCCCGCTGATGCCCGAGATGCCCGTCTTCAGGTTGGTGACCTGGTGGAGGGCACCCGTGGCCACGTCCAGCCGGTAGAGGTTGGTGATCCCGCTGCGGTCGGAGAGGAAGTAGAGGTCCTCGCCCCCCGGGCCCCACTGCGGGTTGATGTGCTTGCCCTCCTCGAAGGCCGGCAGCGCCTCGATCGCGCCCGTCTCCGGATCGATCGTGGCCAGCCGGTAGTCGCCCGGCACGAGCAGGTCGAGGTTCGAGCCGAAACGGTCGGTCACGAAGGCGATGCGCTCGCCGTCGGGCGACCAGTTCGGGTGCACGTCCGCCCAGGGGTCGTTCGTGAGCGTGCGGACGTCGCCGCTCTCGAGGTCGAGGACGTGGAGGTCCGTGAAGCCCCCCGTCTGCGCCGAGAAGGCGATGCGCTCGCCGTCGGGCGACCAGGTCGGATTGAAGATCTCACCGAACTGGCGGAGCTTGATCTCCCGCACGCGATCGCCCGACCGCGGGTCGTAGAGGCTGATGACGGGCCGCCCCTTGTTGATGCCGGCGAGGGCGTACAGGCGGCCGTCGGGCGACCACTCGCCCGAGGAGCCCACCCACTGCAGGCTCTCGAAGTGGGGGTCGCGCGCGGTCTCGGTCAGCTTCCGGAGCACCTCGCCCGTAGCCGCGTCCGCCACGAAGAGCTCGATCGAGAAGAGGTTCTTCTCCGAGGCGAAGACCATCAGCTCGCCGTCGGGGCTGAGCGAGGGCGCCAGGTTCTGCCGCGTCCCCGTCATCTCCTCGTTGGCCAGCGCGCGGCCGTAGACGTGGGCCTCCTCGGTCGCCTCGAGCACCGGCCCCTGGACGTCGCGGATCGCCGCGTGCCAGTCGGCGATCAGCGTGTCCGTGTCGACGCCGAGGACCCGCACGAAGCCCTGCTTCATGTTCCCCGTCTGGGCCGCCGCCTTCAGCAGGAGGCCCACGGCCTGGTCGCCGAAGCGCCCGCCCACGTAGGACCAGAGCGCGTGGCCGTAGCGGTACGGGAAGTAGCGCGACTTCCCCAGGTCGCCCCAGCTCGGCAGCTCGTCCGCCATGACCGCGCCGCGGAGCCACTCGGCCGTGAAGGCGTCCTCCGAGCCGATCGACAGGTACTCGGCCATCCCCTCGATGAACCACAGCGGCATCCGGAGCGCGACCGGGACGTCCGCCCCCACGGCGTCCGGGCCCTGGCCGGTGAGGTCGAACTGGAAGGCGTGCACGATCTCGTGGCCGAGCACGTGGTCGGACTCCTTCATGGACATTCCGAGCGGGAGCACGATGCGCCGCTTCAGCGGCTCGGTCACGCCGCCCGTCGTCTCACCGATCTGTCCGAACACCGCGTTCGTCTGCTCGAACGCCGGGTGGCTGCCGTAGAGCACGATCGGCTGCTTGCCGCGCAGGTCGTGGTCGAGGACCCGAGAGAGGCGCGCGTACCAGCGCTCCGCCATCCGCCCCGCCTGGACGGCCGCCCGCTCCTCCTCCTCGTGGTAGTAGATCTCGAAGTGCTCGGTCTCGAGCACCGTGAAATCGAAGTCCTGGTACTGGACCTTGTTGCGGCCGAAGTACTGGGACTCGGCGGCCTGCGGGAGACAGGGGACGGCGAGGCCCGCGACCAGGAGGAAGGCGGCGGCGAGGCGGATGCGGAGCTGCATGGATCCTCCGGCGGGCGGACGGGAGTCTGGTGAGCCGGGACGGCCGCGCGGCACCGGCCCGCGCGGCCTTCCACTGCTATACCGTCGGAACGCCTTCAGGTGCCCGGCGGTTCCATGGAAAACCTATGCTTCACCCCGGGCACTCGCCAATCTCCCCGCCGTGCCGCGCGCGGACCGATTCGGCGCGATCGCGATCCGGATACGGGCCGGCGACCACCCGCGTGAAGCCCTCCGGGCCCTCCTCGAGCCGGACCGGCTCGCCCTCCTCGCGGAGACGGTCGCGGAGACGGTGCGCGTTCTCCGTGCGGGCGAACGAGCCCACCCTGAGACGCCAGCAGCTCGCCGGCAGCCGCAGCACCCGGAGCCGGACCCGCGCCGTGCCCGCCGTCAGGAAACCGAGCCGTCGGGCCGCCGCGCGGGAGACGTCCAGGACGCGCCCCTTCGCGTACGGGCCGCGGTCGTTGACCCGGAGGTCGGTGTTGCGTCCGGTCGCCAGCACGGTGACCCGGATCTCCGTGCCCAGGGGGAGGCTCGGGTGGGCGGCGGTCATCGCCTCCATGTCGAAGGTCTCGCCGGAGGCGGTCGGGTGGCCGTGGAAGCCGGGCCCGTACCAGGACGCCGTCCCCTCCTGGATCCACCCCGGGTGGAAGGGGCCCTCGGGCGCCGGCGCGCTCCGGCCCGCGCCGCAGC
>CAZEUW010000047.1:0-12816 GCA_964515425.1 uncultured Gemmatimonadota bacterium
CTCGCGCACGCGTTCGATCCCTTCACCGCCCGGACGAAGATACTCCCCGCCGACGCGTCGAAGGACAGAGCCGGGCGTCCAGACACCCATGCCGGAGCGATGCGTTGGCCCCCATCTCGAGCGTTCCGGGACGACGTTGACCGGGGCGTCCCCGCCCGCCGTTCTCGGACGCCTTCCCGTTTTCCTCCTGCCGGTGCTCATCGCCTGCAACGGGGGGCCCGTCTCGGACGACGACGGCTCCGACGCCGGGCGTCTCGGCGCCGTGGAAGACTACCTCGAGCGGGCCGGACGGTTCGGCTTCTCCGGCGCGGTGCTCGTGGCCCGGAACGGCCGGGTCCTCCTGGACGGGGCCTACGGGATGGACGGATGCTGGTCGAGCGAGCCGGTCACGCCCGAAACGGTGTATTACGTGGCCTCGCTCACCAAGCCGCTCACGGCGGCAGCGGTGCTGCTCCTGGCGGAAGAGGGGCGCATCGACCTGCGGGATTCGATCGGACGGCACTTCCCCGATGCCCCGCCGGCGACCTCGACCGTCACGCTGGAGCAGCTCCTCACGCAGCGGTCGGGCCTGGGTCGCCCCGAGCCGGAGCCGGACACGGGCTGGTCGCGGGAGGGGTTCCTTCGCGCCGTGCTGCGGGCCGAGCCGTCGGCCGCCCCCGGAGAGCAGTACCGCTACGCCAACGCCAACTACGCCCTCCTGGCGGGCATCGTCGAGCGGGTGAGCGGTCGTCCGTACGGCAATTTTCTCCGGGACCGGATCTTCCAGCCCCTGGGCATGCAGCACAGCGGAACGGTGGAGGACATCGGATTCGGCGAGCGGCACGTGATCGCGCACGCCTGCGCCGGCGCCCTCGAGCAGGGGAACGCGCTCCTCTCCCACCGGCGGCGTGCCGACGCCCATCTCCTCGGGGCCGTCGGCGTGGTCACGACGACCCGTGACCTCCACCGATTCGTCCGCGGGCTCGAGACCCACGAGCTCCTCCCTCGGGCGATCGTGGAGCGGATGTTCGTCGATTCCGTCGGTGGCTACGGCTACGGGTTCTCGATCGGAGGGGCCCGGTACGATCCGCTGGTGTCGCACACGGGCCTGCTCCTGCCCGAGGGCTGGAACGGCCAGCTCCGCCATTATCCGGAGCAGGGCCTCACCCTCGTCGTGCTCTCGGGGAGCCACAGGGACGGGCCCCAGGGCTGGACCGTGGCACGGGCGGTCGACCGGCTCCTCCTGGGCGGCGAGGTCACGTTTCCACCCCCCGTGCGCCGGGACCGAGTCCGTCCCGGGGGCTCCGACCACGCCGGCTCGGACACCGCGCTGGATCTCGCGGGCCGGTACGTCTCCGGGGACGGCGAGGTGTTCGAGATCGTACGGAAGGGCGGGCGTCCGGCGCTGCTCGCGCACGGACAGCCGGCGGTGAACCTGGTGCTCGGGGTCGGGGAGGACCGGACGACCTCGTTGGCCGGGGCGCTGCGCGGGTCCCGACGGCTGCTCGAGGGCCTCGCGAGCGACTCGGTCGTGCGTGTCGCGCGTCGCCTGACCGACGACCCCCCGTCGCGCTGGGCACCGGCGCTCCGGGCGACGGCCGACTGGCTGGAGGATCGGTTCGGAGCGATCCTCGACGTCGAGCTCCTGCACGCCGTTCCGGCGGCGTTCGGCGAGAACGCCGCGGTCGCCTACGCCCGTCTGCGCTTCCCCCGGGACACGATCACGGTGCGCACCTACTGGGTCGACGGGGAGTTCGGCGGGATGAACGACGCGGGAGCATACCGAGGCGCGTCCGGTGCGCTGCCCGTCGAGCCCTCGGCCCTCCCCATGGCCCGAAGGCCCGGCGGCGGGTGGACGGCGCACCTCCTCGGGGCGGCCGACCCCCTCGTGGTGCGGTCACGAGCGGCGGAGGACGGATGCCGCGAGCTGCGGCTGTGGCGTCGCGGGTCCGGACCGACGGTCGTCGCCCGCGAGGACCGGAAGGGCTGCGGCCGGGACGACACGGGTCTCGGCGGGAACGGCGGCCGACGCCCAGGAGCCGTCGGACTGACGCCTCACCCGTCCACTTCCGCCGAGATCCGCCGCCGGGCCTCCTCCGCCGAGAGCCCGTCGACTTCGACCACCTTCCGGGGCGAGGATCCGCCGGACACGATCCGCACCTGACGGGACGCGACCCCCAGCACCCCGGCGAGGAGCGCCTCGATCGCCTGGTTCGCCTCGCCGCCCTCGGCCGGCGCCGTCACCCGGACCTTGAGCGCGTCGCCGAGCCAGCCGGCGACCTCCTCGCGCGAGGCCCCGGGCACGGCCTTGACCTTCAGCCGGACGGCGCGCCCACCGTCGATGGCCGTCAGCTCCCGTCCGCCGCCAGGATCTTCTCCATCGGGATCGTCACGTGGACTGCGCGAGCGCCTCGGGGCCGGGGGCCACCAGGTGTGGAGGGACGAGCGTCGCGGCGAGAGGGCTCACGGGCGATCCCGCGCGTTCTCGTCCGTCCGACCGTCCCAGTAGAGCCCGACGACCTTCTCCGCCCGCCCCTCCTCGTCGGTGACGAATCGGAGGCGAAAGGACTCGAGCCCCGCGAGCCGGAAGGTGCGGGCGTCCAGCGGCACGAGCCGGAAGCGGCGGTTCCCGTCCCGCTGGTAGTGGAGCGTCCCCTCCTCGAAGGTGACGTGACGGGGTCCGTAGTCGCCGGCGTAGGCGCGGAGCCGCTCTTCGGACACCGACACCGGGGCCCGCTCCGCCGCCATGCGCCGCCCCACCCACGCCGCCTGGTGGCGGTACCGCTCGGACGCCTCGCCTTCGGCGCCCGCCGCGAGCTCCTCGAGGACCCGGCGGGCCTCCTCGAAGTGGCCCTCCCCCTGATAGGCCGCGGCCAGCTCCTCACGCACCCCGACCGCGTCGGGGTCGGCGCGCGCCGCCGTCTCGAGCACGGCGATGGCCGCGCCGTCGCGCAGGTCCTGGTGGAGCAGTCGCGCCAGCTCGGTCGCCGTTTCCGGGTCGAACCGCTCGGGCGCTTCGGCGCGCAGCCGCTCCAGCCGGGCCAGGCCGCCCGCCGTGCCGCCCCGGCGGAAGGCGCGGAGCAGCTCCCGGCGGACGAGGCGAGCCGGATCGTCGTGGCGCTCGTAGCCCGCCCAGCCGGGCCCCGGATGACGTTCTCCGCCGACCACCTCGGTCACCGCCTCGGCGATCGCGAGCCCGTGGGTGCTGTTCGCGAAGTAGACGACCGCCCGGCCCGAGGCCGGATAGGCGGCCACGAAGGCCTCGTGGGAGCCGTTGTCGCCCCAGTGCCAGAGCGATCGGGGCTCGCCGTCCTGCACCCCCCAGCCGAGCGCCCAGGCGATCGCGGCGTTCTCCTCGGGGGTCGCGAAGTCGACCTCGGCGCGTCCGACGGGCGCGACCATCGTCCGGTGCGCCTCCTCGGAGAGGCCTTCGCCCGCCAGCACCGCGGCCGTGAACCGGCCGTAGTCGGCGGCGGTGGTGAGCAGGCTGGCCGCCGCGTTGGCCTCCTCGCGGCGGGCGAGCTCGCCGGGGTTGCCCACCGCGTCGTGGCCGACGACGGCGTTCCCCTCGAACGCGGCACGCCACACGAAGGCGCTCCGGTCCATCCCCAACGGCCCGAACACCTCGCGCCGGGCCAGCGAGTCCAGCCCGAGGCCGGTGAGCTCCTCCACCACCCGCTGGAGCCAGACGTAGCCCGGGCCCGAGTAGCGGAAGCCGGTGCCGGGCTCGAAGCCGATCTCCAGGGAATCGGATCCGAAGTTGGGCAGGCCCGACCGGTGGCTCAGCACGTGCCGCGCGGTGATTCGACCGTGACGGGGGTCGTCCTGGAGTGAAGGGTGGGGACGGACCTCCGCCAGCGGGCGGTCCAGCGCCACCACTCCCCGGTCGACCAGCCGCAGCACCAGGTAGGCGAACACCGGCTTGCTGAGCGAGGCGGCCTGGAAGACGGTCTCCTCGTCGACCAGCTCCCCCGTGGCCGCGCTCCGCACCCCGAACGCACCAGTCCATGCCACCCGGTCGCCGGTCAGGTAGGCGGCAGAGAGGCCGGGGATCTCGGCAGCCTCCATCAGCCCCGGGAGGTGGCGGGCGAGCGCCCGGAACAGGGTGTCGGCCGACGGGGCCGCCGAGGGCCCGGAGCCCCGCCGAGCGACGGAGCTGGTCGCCTCGGCGCTGGCGGCCACCAGGCCGGCGGCCGCTAGCGCGAGGGTGACGGCGGTGACGAAAGGTCGGGCCATCGGTGACGTCCGGGGCTGCGACGGGAGGGCGACGTACCGACCCAAGATCTGTCACCGGCACCGGACATGCGAGCCCCGGTCAGCTCCCGTCCGCGGCCACGACCTTCTCCATCGGAATCATCACGTGGACCAGGGGCGTTCCCTTCCACATCACGTACGGATGCTCGGCGGAGGGATCGTCCGGGTAGTGCTCGAGCATGGCCGGGTCGGGCACGATCATCATCATGTGCGCCCCGCCCTCGACCCACTCGTTGTCGGCGGTGGCCTCGGTGGCCGCCGGGTCCGTGTTGCTGACCGCGTACTCGGCGTTGAGCATGTAGGAGAGGCCGACCTCGTCGACCGACGGCTCCTCGCCGGCCAGCATGGCCTTCACCCACTTCATCCAGGCGGCGTCGTTGCACATCGGCTCGAAGTTGTGGTCGTCGCCCGGCGGATCCGGCAGGCAGGTCCAGCCGTTGGTGCCCTCGCGGAGCACGCGGAAGTCGGCGCCCTCCTCGGCGGGCCAGTCCATGACGGTGGCGTGCTCGGCCACGCCCGGCGGCGCGGCCGCCAGGGCGTCACGGATCTTCGCCTCGTCCGACGACTGCGCGGCGAGCACGGCGGGGAGCAGGCCGGCGGCCAGGAGCGCGGCCGGGCCGGCGGGAATCCATCGCTTCATGATGCCCTCCATCGGGGTGAAGGGGGTGCGCCCGGACGGGCGCGGAATCGCGTGTACGCCTCCACGATCGCGCCTCGTGGTCCCGGGCGTCAAGTCCCGTCGGCGGCTACCCCTCCCCCACCACCGTGACCACCACGTCCCGCTGCCGGGGCCGGGTGTCGTAGTCGATCAAGACCGGCTGCTGCCAGGTGCCGAAGGGCACCGCCCCGTCCACGACCGGCATCGCCAGCGACGGCCCGGTGAGCGTCGCCCGCACGTGGCTGTGGCCGTTGTCGTCGTTCCAGGTCTCCTCGTGGCGGTAGACGCCCTCCTCGGGGGCGATCCGCTCCATCGCGGCCACGATGTCGTGCTCCACCAGCCCCGGCTCGTACTCCAGCGTGGAGAGGGCGGCGGTCGAGCCGACCACCATGGCGGTGGCCTGGCCGGTCTCGACGCCGCTCTCGGCCACGATGCGCTGCAGGTCGTCGGTCAGGTCGAGGATGTCGCCGTCGCCCCGGGTGTCGAGGGCGATCGTGTCGTGGTGGACGGTGGGCTCGGTCATGATGAGGCTCCACGGGTGGAAACGGGGGGACGACTCACGGCCGGAGCGTGCCCAGCGTGTCCGCGGACGCGTCGCCGTACACCGAATGGTAGTGCACCACCATGCTCAGCCGCTCCAGGAGGGCGACGGCCAGGTCGGTGCCCTCGCCGGCCAGCGTGTCCGGCAGCACCACCTCCTCCACCGCGAATCTGAGCAGCGGGACGTCGCGCCCGGAGGCGATGACCGAGCCCGACCCGATCTCGGTCGTGCCGAGGATCTCTACGCCGGGATGCCACGTCTCGAGCGGCTCCTCGGCCTCCGGCAGCGACGGGTAGGTGTGCCGCGTCGAGTCCGGCCCGAGCACGTGGACGGACACCGAATCGACGACGGCGGGTCCGACGCCTTCGTTCCGGAGCGACAGCGTGCCGCCCTCTCTCGGCTCGATGTCGGCCGTGCTCCCGGAATCGTCCACATCGCCCAGCTCGGCCACGAAGACCAGGTGCGGGATCACGGAGAGTCGGTTGTGCTGGCGCGTCTGAACGTTGTCCCAGATCCCGACCGCCAGGGCCACGAGCGCGGTCGCGATGGCGGCGACCGCCGTCACGCGCTCGGCTGAGACGCCGTCTCCCGACGACTTCACGACGGACCTCCCGCTCGCTTCTCCTCGTCATCGTCGGTCGCCCGAGCCGCACGGGGCGGCCGGAATCGATTCGCCCGCGAAGCAACCGGCCTCCGGGCGTCGCGCCCAACCTATCGGCGAGCCTACCTTGTCGTCGAACCCGGCTCCCGACCCCGACCACACAGGTGATCCCATGACCATGCAACAGCTCACCCCCGTCCTCTACGTCGACGCGATCGAGCCCTGCCTCCCCTTCTGGACCGAGCGGCTCGGCTTCGACCTGACCGGCAGCGTCGACGAAGGCGACGCGATGGGCTTCGCCATGCTCGAGCGCGACGGCGTGGAGGTCATGTACCAGACCCCGGCCAGCATGGAGCACGACGTGCCGGTGCTGGCCGACCGCCCCGTCGGCGGCGCTTTCCTCTTCCTGAAGGTGGACGACATCGACGCGGTCGAAGCGGCGCTCGAGGGCGTCGAGAAGGTCGTCCCGCGCCGCACCACCTTCTACGGCGCCACCGAGGTGGGCGTGCTCGAGCCCGGCGGCAACGTGGTCACCTTCGCCGAGTTCGGCCGGGAGGGGTGAGGGGGCCGCGCCCGGCTGCCGTCAGAGCGCGTCCGGCGTCATCTCCTGCGCGGGCCGGATCGCCTCGAAGGGAATCTGGGCGCGCCGGTTGGCCTCGGCGATCGTGTCCCGGTCCGGGCCGTCGAACACGCAGAAGGTCTTCTCCTCCTCGGGGAGGAAGAAGCTCCGCACCCACTGCACGTCGGTGCCCTCCGACTCCATCTCCTGGCAGCAGGTCTTCGCCCGCACGCCGGCCGCCTTGAGGTCCTCCGGGGTGATCCCCGGCAGGTGCCGCTCAACCATGAAGCGTGACATCGTCAGTCCTCCGTGTTGGAAGGGGTGATGGGGAGCTCCGTCTCGGGCTCCCCGGTATCGTCGGCGTCCACCGGCTCCAGCAGCCCCATGAGGTCGCGCCGGAGCACGCGGATGAAGCGCTCCCCGGCCAGGCGATAGGCGGGGAGCTTCCCCGCCCGGATGTAGTTCCGGACGGTCTGGGCGTGGACGTCCAGGAAGGAGGCCGCCCGGTCCACGCTCAACAGCTCCGGGGCGCCGCTCCGGCCGGCCCCGTCGTCGGGTCCGACGCCCTCGGATCGACCCCCGTTCGTGGCGGTGCCCAGCTCGCCGCGGGCCAGCGCGGCCCGCCACTCCACGGCGGTGAAGCCGTACCGCTCCCGGAGCCGTGCCATGAGGCCGTCCTCCCGCTCGCCGAGCGCGGCCAGCAGGTGCACCAGCCCGAGCGTGGACGAGCCGTTCCGTCCCGCGAGCCGGGCGGCCTCCTCGAAGACGGCCACCGACGCCTCCGAGTAGCTGGGACGCGGGGAGGAGGCGCCGTCGCCGTCGGCGGTCTCCGTCGCGGCCCCCGCGCCGTCGACCGCCCCGACGTCGATCGCCCAGGGGCCGACCAGCGCGATCCCGAAGCGGGCGAGCTCGGCGAGGGCGCCGGCCAGCAGGTCGTCGGGGGTGACCTGCTCGCCGCCTCGGGCCTTGGTGCGCGCGATGGCCGCCCGCGCGGCCCGGCTGACCGGGTCGGCCTCCCTCATCGGAGGCACGGGCCCGACGGAATCGGCGGGAACGACGGGATCGGAGCGTTCATGCGCTCATTGTAACCTGTTATCATCCATTGTCAACTGTATGGGGTGACCGCGCGCGATGGAGACGGCCCCGGTCTCGTGGCTTCCCGCCACGGCCCTCCCTATCATGGGGCCGAGGACCGACGGCCCACGCCACCGAGCAGGAGATCTCCCTTGAGCGACGACCCCGCCCGCATCGCCCTCGTCCGACGCATCGAGTGGTCCGACACCGACGCGGCCGGCGTCTACCACTGGTCGACGGTCTTCCGGCTGGTGGAGGCCGCCGAGGCGGTCCTCCACGACCGGCTCGGGATCCGGGAGCACACGTTCGGGACCACGCCGCGGGTCCACGTCTCCTGCGACTTCCGACGCGAGCTCTCCTTCTTCGACGCCGTGCGCACCGAGCTGAGGGTCGCCGACGTGGGACGGAGCTCCGTGCGTTACGCCTTCGCGCTGTATCCGGAGGGCCAGGAGGCGCCGGCGGCCGAGGGCGAGATGGTGGCGGCCCACGTGTCCGGCCAGCCCGCCGGGAGCGCCGAGCCGTGGCCGCCGGCGCTCCGGGAGAGGCTCGTCGCCGGGGGCGACCAGGGCCGAAAGGACGACAGTTGAGCCAGCCGCGTCCCCGCTCCGACCGCGCTCACCCCTTCTCTCCGGGCGTATACTTCCGTAAACTACCGGGCCCTGATTCGGACCCGGTGTATACGAATGTATACGAAGAGCGAAGGCTGGGACCCATGAGCGACGTGGCGAGCACGCGGTTCGCGGCCCGCGAGAAGCGGCAGGTCGAGCGAGCGTCCCGACGGCTCGGGGTGAGCCGTTCGGAGTTCATCCGGCGGGCGGCGCTCGGCCGCGCCGAGGAGGTGCTGGCCCGGCGGGACTACAGCCGCGCCGAGCTGGTGAACCGCATCTCCGCGAGCGAACGCTGTCCCTGGGCCCGGCGAGAGCTGCAGAGCAAGTCGCTGGACGACCTCAAGAAGATCGACCGGCTGATGAACAGCCTATCGTCGGGCCGCTGACCGGACCGCGCGCGGTCCGATGACCCTCCGCCCCGGCCTCCCCGACGGGCTCGCCGCGAGCCATCGCGCCTGGGTGGAGGCCGTCGACCGCACCGACCTCGACGACTACGCGGGGCTCGTCTGCGAGGACGTCGTCTGGCTGCCGCCCGGCGAGGAGGCGATCGAGGGCCGGGCGGCCTTCCGCGAGTGGCTCGCCCCCTTCTTCGAGGAGTGGCGCTATGCCTTCACGGTCGTCGACGCGCGCTTCCGGGTGGCGGGTGGACGGGCGATGGAGAAGGGCCGCTTCGTGAGCCGGATGACCTCGCGCTCGGGGAGCGAGGAGGTCGAGCACGTGGGCCACTTCGTGATCCTCTGGCGCCGCGACGACGATGGCACCTGGCGCATCGAGCGCTACGCCGACGACAGCTGAGCGGGCCGGCGCCCGACGGGCCCGCGCGGAGTCCAGCCACGCGAATTTCCCGGATCCGGCGCCCCCACCCGGGAAGGAATCCCGGGTGGGCGGCCGGTTCGGTGCCGGGGCCGCGGGCCGCTGACGGCCGCTCGCCCTACTGCGTGAAGTGGGCGTGGCCGAAGATCAGGCCGATCGTCAGCACCGCCTGGTCGTGGTCGGAGATCACGGCCCTGCCCTCGATGAAGGGCGACACGTTCTCCAGCGGGAAGCGGATCCCACCGCCCAGGTTGAGCCCCGCCTCCGTGTTGTCGGCTCCGTTGGTCGAGACCCGGCTCACGTTCAGGCCACCGCCCACGTAGGGGAGCACCTGGGGCGACTCGGGCAAGTGGAAGTGATAGAAGACGTTGCCGTTGGCCTCCCAGAAGTCCACGTCACCGTCCGGGAAGAAGAGGTTGAAGTCGCCGACCAGCTCCAGGTTGGCGGACTCGACGTTGCCGAGCACGCGGCCGCCCACTCCGAAGTCGAATTCGCTGCCCCAGTTCGCCTGCACGCCGCCGTACACCTGCGCGTCGGCGGCAGGAGGCTGGAGCAGCAGGGCCGCGGCCGCGATTCCGAGCGCTGCGACGAAGCTTCGACCGTTCATGACATCCACTCCGGTTCGAGGCGTGGAGAATGCGTGATGCGTGGTCCGTCCGGCGGGGAGCTTCCCCGCCGTCCACGAATGATTTTTCAAGGTTCGGACCACTCGGTACCGGGAGGTGCCACGTCGGGATGAGACGCTCGCTCGCCCCCGGGCTCGCTTCCAGTCTCGCCCTGGCCCTCGTCGTCTCCGCCTGCGCGGGCGGCGGCACGGGGAGCCCTGCCCTCCTCACCGTCCCGTCCGACTCCCTCCCGCTCGCCTTCCCCGTCGCGGCCGACACGGACGGGTGGGCGGTGCCCGGCGAAGCGGTCGCGGGCGAGCGTCTCGTCTCCGCGACCGGCGGCGACTTCCGCCTGCCCACGCTGGCCCCCGACGGCCGTGGCGTCGCCTACGTCGAGGTCGCCCGCACCGACACCGCGGTCCGCAGTCGCGTCCGGCTCCGTCCGCTCGACGCCGACGGGGGACGGGTGTTGCTGGACCGGGAGGAGGTGGCCGAGTACGGCGTGGGCGATTACTCTCCCTGGATCCGGACGCTGACCTGGAGGGCCGGCGACACGCTGGTGGCCGAGATCTCCGACGGGGACGTGGGGACGACGACGGTGACGCTGGCGGTGCCGTCCGGGGAGGTCCTCTCGGAGCGCTACGAGCAGGGAGCACCCGGTCCCCTCCCGCCCGGGGAGGCGGCCCTGCGGGACAGCCTCGTCGCGGCCTTCCCCGGCTGGAGGGCGGAGGTCGTCGCCTCGGCGCTCCGGATGGGCCAGTACCTCCAGACCGCCGACGGCGTCCTCCTCCAGAAGCGCTACGCGGGGGAGGACGCCCACGTGCGATGGCTCGAGTGGTCGACGGGCGACACCACCCTGGTGCTCACGATGCCCCGGGCGCTCAAGCGGCGGGGCGAGCTGCGGCCGGGTCTCGCGGTGGAGGGAGGAGTCTACTTCCCCCTCCTGAAGGACGACCGTGCCCACCTGTTCGCGTTCGAACCGGGGGATCGGCTCTCCTGGTGGGGCAGCGTCCCGACCGGCGAGAGCCACTTCGCCCGACTGCGCACCGTGGCCCGGACGCCGGAGGGCGTCCTCGCCCAGCTCGACGTCGCCTCGGGCGCCGGCTGCTGCTGGCACAACCCGGTGCTGTGGGTGACGGCCGACGGCATCACGGGGTGGACCGACTACGGCTCGGTCGACGAAGTCGACGTGCGCTTCGAGCATGGCCTGGCGGCCTGGACGCACTGGACGCGGGACTCGGTCCGGGCGCTGGAGGTCCACCGGCTGGAGCGGTGAGGCGGACCCACGCGAGTCCGTCCGCCCATCCCGCCGGCTGGAGCTAGGGTCGCGCGCGCCCCTCCCCCACCCGCTCCGCCACCATCGGCTCCCCGCTCCCGGGCACCAGCACCCGCAGCTCCGTCGCCGGCGCGTCGTGCGGGCCGCCCTCGGGCCGCACGAACCGCCACTCGATGCCCGACGCTCGCTCGAAAAAGGCGTCCCGTCCCTCGGGCCAGAGCCGGCCGCTCACCCAGTTCGTCACCGCGACCGACAGCGACTCCCCTTCCCGGTGGACCGTGACCGGGAGCGTCGACCGGCCCACGTTCAGCTCGTAGCGGCCCGCCAGCCCGGCCAGCGTGACCGAGTCGGGCGGCGCCAGCCGCTTGTCGATGCGGGTCGTCAGCTCGAGCCCGTAGACCTCCGCGAAGGCCCGCCACAGCTCCCCCGGCAGCGCGCCGCTCGTGCCATTGGTGAGCACGACCATGCCCCGTCCGAGCTCGGGCCAGAGGTGGACGCTCGCCACGAAGCCCTCGTTCCGCCCGCCGTGGCCGAACCGCAGGCTGTCGCCCGCGCCCCCGAGCACCGGTCCCAGGCCCCAGGCCTCCTCCGCGACCACGCCGTCCGGCGTCTCCACCTGGGGCGACAGCATCTGCCGCGCGGACGCCCGCGACAGGACGCCGCCACCGTCCCGCCACGAGGCCGCGACGTCGAGCGCCCAGCGGGCCAGGTCGGGCGCGGTGGTCCACAGCCCCGCCGCCGCCATCTCGGGATAGACGTGGAACCGGTCCCGCGTGGGGGTGTCGGTCTCCTCGTGGCCCGACGCCATCCGTTCCAGCAGGCTGTCGGGCGGCGGGTTCTCGAAGGTGCTGC
The DNA here is from genome assembly GCA_964515425.1 of uncultured Gemmatimonadota bacterium. Classification (GTDB taxonomy): domain Bacteria; phylum Gemmatimonadota; class Gemmatimonadetes; order Palauibacterales; family Palauibacteraceae; genus CAYVFM01. Next base: position 11,821 of record CAZEUW010000047.1, read on the forward strand.
GGGCCATGCCGGACGGCGCCAGCACCAGCCGTCGCATCAGCACGGGGAACGGCTCGCCGGCGGCCTCGGTGGCCGCGAGCTGGGCGACCGTGTAGCCGCCCCCCGAATAGGAGAAGCGGGCGCCGGGGAAGGTGTCGCTCCGGACGCGGTCGGTGTTGGCCGGCCCCGCGCCGTCCAGCACCTGGGCCACGGTGGGGATCTCGGCGTCCCGGTCGTAGCCGGGGAAGCCGTGCACGGTGAGGCCGGCGGTGTGGCTGAGCAGCTGGCGGAGGGTCACCTCACGCCCTTCGGTGAACCGGCTCGGCGGCAGCCGCCACGACGACAGGTGGCGGCCCACGTCGCCGTCGAGCGCCAGCCCGCCTTCCTCCACGAGCCGCATCGCGCCGGTCGCGAACACCGGCTTGCTGATCGAGCCGGCCTGAAAGAGGGTGGTCGTGTCCACCGGCTGTTCCTCGCCGGCGGTGCGGGTCCCGAACCCGGCCGCCCAGACGATCCGGTGGTCGTCGATCACGGCCACGCTCACGCCCGGCACACGGTGGCGTGCCATCCGCTCGGCCAGCGTGTAGCCGGGATCGGGCTCACCCACGATCCGGACCCGCGGACGGAGCTCCTCGACGACTCGGGCGGGGTCGGGGGTCTCCCCCCCGGAGGTGCGGTCGGCGGCCGCGTCGCCGGCGGGACCGCACGCCGCCACGGCGGTGGCGACCGCCGTCGCGCCCCACACGGCCAGGCCGGCCGATCGGGAGAGGGTCGAGCCGGAGGCTCCCCGCTTGTGCCCCGGCGGCGCCGGCGCCACCATGACCCCGGCCGTCCTCGTGGAGCCTCCCCCCGGTGCGGCCGACGGGGGGCGAAGCCGCCAACCCCGGCCCGGGAGCCCATGGTCATCCTCAAAGCGGAGCGCCTGCAGCGGCTCGCCCGGAAGCTGGCGCGCCTCGAACGGTCGCTCGAGGCCGAAGGGGGCGTGCTCCGGGAGATCCGACGGGGGCTGCAGGCGGC
>CAZEUW010000048.1:0-12580 GCA_964515425.1 uncultured Gemmatimonadota bacterium
AGCCCTCGACCTTCTCGTTCACGCCGCCGATCGGCTGCACCCGGCCGTGCTGGTTCACCGATCCGGTGACGGCCAGGTCCTGACGCAGCGGCGTCTCCGCGATCGAGGAGAGGAGGGCGTAGAGCTCGGTCGAGGAGGCGCTGTCGCCGTCGACGCCGCCGTAGGACTGCTCGAACACGAGGCTGGCGGAGAGCGACAACGGCCGGTCGGCCGAGAAGCGTCCCTCCAGGAAGCCCTGGAGGATCAGCATCCCCTTCGAGTGGATCGGGCCGCTGAGCTCCACCTCGCGCTCGATGTTCACGACGTCCCCCTTGCCCATCCGCGTCCGCGCGGTGATCCGGCTGGGCCGCCCGAAGGAGAAGCCGCCGAGCTGCACCACCGAGAGGCCGTTGATCTGGCCCACCTCCTCGCCCTCGGTGTCGATGAAGATGGTCCCGCGGTCGATCTCCTCCTGGATCCGCTCGCGGATCCGGTCGGACCGGTGGATCCCCTCGTCGATCGCGCGCTGCACGTGCTCGGCGGCCACGACCTCCGCCTCGTCCTCCCCGGCCCAGTAGTCGGCCTCGCGGATCAGGTCCATGACCCCCCGGCTGCGAACGGACAGCTTCTCGGAGTCCCCCACCATCCGGGCGCTGCGCTCGACCACGCGGGCCACGGCTCCCCGGTCGAACGGGCGCAGCTCCTCGTTCCGGACCAGGCTCGCGACGAGGCGGGCGTAGAGCGCCTCGCTCTCCTCCGTGCGGTCGATCCGGTCGTCGAAGTCCGCCTCGACCTTGAAGAGGTCACCGAAGTCGGGGTCGTACTGCGAGAGGAGGTAGTAGAGGAGCCGATCGCCCATGAGGACGACCTTCGTGTCCATCTCGATCGGCTCGGGCTCGACGGTCACGGTGCTGACCAGCCCGAGCGCCTCCCGCGGTGATTCGATGCGGATCTCGCCCGATTTGAGCGCCCGTTTGAGACCCTCCCAGGCGAACGGCTGGAGCAGGACGCGGCGCACGTCGAGGATCAGGTAGCCGCCGGAGGCGCGGTGGAGCGCCCCGGCCCGGACGAGGTTGAAGTCCGTGACCAGGGCCCCCTGCTGGGGCAGGTACTCGACCCGCCCCACCAGGTTCTGGTAGGTCGGGTTGTCCTCGTAGACCACGGGTGCGTGCTCCTCCTCGGAGCGGTCGACCAGCACGTTGACCCGGTAGCGGCGGAGCCGGGGCTGCTCGACCACGCGGCTGACCGGCCCCCCGAGTCCTCCGTCGCCCGGAGTCGCGCCCTGACCCTGGCCGTCGTTGGACAGGAGCTGACGGACGTTCTCGACGATGTGCTCCTGGACCTCGTTCAGGTGCCGTCGGATCGGCGGGTGGTCGGAGTACTTCGCCCGGATCTCCTCGAACAGGTCACGGAGCGCGAACTTGGCGACCTCCCGGTTCAGCTCGTTCAGCCGCTGGCGGGCCTGGCGCTGCTTGCCCGGCACTTTCCGGAGGATGCCCTGGAGCTTCTCCTGCAGCTCCTCGATGTCCGCCTCGAGCTTCTCGCGCCTCTCCTCGGAGAACTCCTCCATCTTCTCCGGGTCGAGCACCTCGCCGTCCTCGACGGGGGCGAAGACGAACCCGGCGGGCGTCCGGATCAGGGCGAGGCCGCGCTCTCGGGCCTCCTCCTGGAGTGCTTCGAAGGCGTCCTGCTGCTCCTCGCCGACCTCCTCCTGGACGGCCTGCCGCCGGGTCTGGTACTCCTCGCTCTCGAAGGCGGAGGCGAGCGCGGGACGGAGCTCCTCCAGCACGCGATCCATGTCCTCCGACCACTCGCAGCCCACGCCCGGCGGCAGCCGGACGGCCCGTGGGCGATGGGGGTCGTCGAAGTCGTTCACGTAGCAGAAGTCGGGCGGCACCTCCTCCTCGACGGCGCGCCGCTCCACGAAACCCTGCACGAGCGTCTGCTTGTCGGTCTCGTCGGGCCCGAGCGCGTAGACGTTGAAGCCCTCGCCCTCGATGCCGATGCCGAACTGGATGGAACGGGCGGCGCGCGCCTGACCGACGATCTCGGTCACGTCTTCCAGGTCGTCGGTCGTCTCGAAGTCGAAGGAGTCGGGATCGCAGGCCCGGTACAGTCGGTCGGGGTCGAGGGGGTCGGGACGTTCCGGCAAGCGTGGCCTCCTGGGGCTCGGATCGGTGACGCTCTCCGGACTCGGGCTTGGAAGATCCGTTCCGTCCGATCGAGACCCCCGGCGGTCGGATCGTTGGCGACGACGGCGCCGGACCCGCAGATTCGGCGGCGGGCGAGGCGGACGGTCCTCCGGACGGCCGCCGAGGGATCGATCACGGAGACGGCGAGCCGCTGAACACGTGAGCAGCGCAGCCGACTGGGCGCGCAGGATCCTGCCGATCACGGGCTGGCTGCCCGCGTACGGCCGGGAGGAGCTGCGGGGGGACCTCCTGGCGGGCGCCACGGTGGGCGTGATGCTCATCCCCCAGGGGATGGCCTACGCCGTCCTGGCCGGTCTCCCCCCGATCTACGGGCTGTACGCCTCGCTCGTGCCCCTGCTCGTCTATCCCCTCTTCGGCAGCTCCCGTCACCTGGCCGTCGGGGTCAACGCGCCCATGATGGTGGTCGTGGCCGGCGGTCTCGCCCCCTTCGCGGCAGCGGGCACCCCGGAATACGTGACGCTGGCGGTCATCACGACCGCCCTGTCGGGGTTTCTCATGCTCCTCATGGGCGTGGCCCGCCTCGGGTTCATCGCGAACCTGCTGTCCCGTCCCGTGATCCTCGGCTTCACCACGGCGGCGGCCCTGATCATCCTCGCCAGCCAGGCGGGCAACCTGCTCGGCCTCGACCTGGCCCGCACCCAGTTCATCCACGTGTTGGCCCAGGAGGCCTGGCAACGGCTCGGCGAGGCCAGCGCACTCTCGGTCGGGCTGGGCGTCGGTTGCATCGCGGCGCTCGTGGGGTTCCGGCGCTGGAGCGAGCTCTTCCCGAGCGAGCTCGTCGTCCTGGCCGCAGCGACGGCGGGGGCGTGGGCGTTCGACCTCGGGAACGCGGGGGTGCACCTGGTCGGCGAGGTGCCGGCCGGGCTGCCGAGCTTCGCGTTCCCCGAGTTCGGGCTGCAGGACGTCGGCGAGCTGTGGGCGACCGTCGTCGCGCTGGCGCTGGTGCAGTTCATGACCGCCGTGTCGGTCGGGCGGGTCTTCTCCGCACGGCACCGCTACACGATCGACCCCAACCGCGAGCTGGTCGCGATCGGCTCGGCGAACTTCTTCGGAAGCTTCTTCCAGGCGGTCCCGGTGGCGGGCAGCTTCTCCCGCACGGTCGTGAACGAGCACGCGGGGGCGGAGAGCTCCCTGGCCAACGTCGTCACCGCGGCCATCATCGGCCTGACGCTCCTCGTCCTGACCCCGCTGTTCGAGTACCTGCCGATGCCGGCGCTGGCCGCTATCATCATCGTGGCGGCGGTGAGCCTGATCGACGTGGAGGAGATCCGCCGGCTCTGGCGCACGAAGCCGTCCGACGGCTGGGTGGCGCTCGTCACCTTTGCCGCCGTGCTCGTCGTGGGGATCGAGGAGGGCATCCTCATCGGCGTCACCTGGGCGGTGCTGAAGGTGCTCTACCGGATCAGCCGGCCCTACGTGGCCGAGCTCGGCCACCTGCCCTCCACCCGCTCGTTCAAGAGCGTGGAGCGCTTCGAGGAGGCGCGGCCTATCGATGGCCTGCTGGTGCTCCGGTTCGAGGCGGGCTTCTCCTTCTTCAACGCGAAGTTCTTCCGCGACTACGTCCTGTCGGAGAGCCAGTCCGGCCGCGGCGTGCGGGCCGTGATCATCGACGGCCTGAGCATCAACTACCTGGACTCGACCGCCGTGGAGACCATCGAGGAGGTGGTGGGGACCCTGCGCGAGTGGGGGATCGACATCCACTTCACCGGGCTCACCGGGCCCGTGCGCGACGTGGTGGAGCGCTCCGGACTCGGCGACTTCGTCGGGGAGGACCACTTCCACATCTCGCCCCACTACGCGGTGATCGACATCCTCGACCGGTGGGACGACGAGGAGGGCAGCGACCGGCTGGAGCGCTACTGGCGCTCCACGCAGCAGGAGCGTGAGCAGGTAGACCCGACCGCGGAGTCGCGCTTCCTGTGAAGTAGCCGCCGGCGGCGCGGATCATGCTCGTTCTGCTCGGCGGTACGCACGTCGTCGCGGACGCGAGATCGTACGGCGCGCGCCGTCTCTGATTCCGCCGACCGAAGGTCCGCGCATGTCCCCCGAGCTGCTCGACACCGTCATCTCCTACGGCACCCGCGTCGTGGGGGTCGTGGTGCTCCTCGTCCTGGCCTTCGCGGTCGGCAAGTGGGCACGGAAGAAGGCGTACCGGCGGCTGGAGAGCTCGCCCCGGAGCGATCCCACCCTGAGCAAGTTCCTGTCCGGCCTCACTTACTACGCGATCGTCGGCTTCGCGCTGCTGGCGTGCATGAACCTGTTCGGGATCGACGTCACCAGCTTCGTCGCCGTGCTCGCCGCGGCCGGCTTCGCGGTCGGGCTGGCGTTCCAGGGCTCGCTCTCCAACTTCGCCGCCGGGGTCATGCTGCTCGTCTTCCGCCCCTTCGGCGTGGGCGACAAGGTGTCGGTGGCCGGCGTGACCGGGACGGTGGACGAGGTCGGGCTGTTCGCGACCAAGATGGACAGCCCGGACAACCGCCGCTTCATCGTGCCCAACAGCGACATCTTGGACTCGACGATCGAGAACTTCTCGCACCACGACGTGCGGCGCGTGGACGTCGCGGTGGGCACCGACTACGACGCGGACCTGGACGAGACGCGGTCGGTGCTGGAGGGTGTCGCCGGGAGTCTCGACGGCGCGCTGGACGATCCGGAGCCGCAGGTGTTCCTGGACGAGCTCGGCGGCTCCTCGATCGACTGGAGCGTCCGGGTGTGGGCGGCGACCGACGACTACTGGGGCGCGCGGGAGCGGCTGACGCGCGCGGTCAAGGACGCCCTGGACGAGGCCGGGATCGGGATCCCGTATCCGAACATGGACGTGCACGTGGACGGCTGGCTGGAATCCGAAGCAGAAAGGACGAGACCATGAGTGTCGCGAAGGTGCTGGAGATCCTCGTCGAGGACGGGAAGGTCGACCGCTACCGCGTGAACGCCAAGGTGACGCTCGTCGTCGAGTAGGAGGCGCACCCGAACAGAGAGGAGGACCGACCATGGGCATTCTGGATTTCGTGAAGGAGGCCGGGGAGAAGCTCGGCCTGGGCGGCGGTGAGGACGCGGGGAAGGCGTCCGACGAGGAGGTGCAGGAATACGTCCGCGAGCAGACGAAGGCGAACAAGCTCTGGCGGCACGCCGAGCAGCTCGGTCTGGACGTCGAGCAGCTCCAGGTCCAGTACGACGACGGGACCGCCACGCTCACGGGGAGCGTCGGCTCGCAGGAGGCGCGTGAGAAGGTCGTCCTCGCCGTGGGCAACGTCCGGGGCGTCGCCCGGGTCGACGACCGGCTCGAGGTCGCGTCGGAGGAGGCGGGAGGCGAGTACTATACCGTGCAGAAGGGCGACACGCTCTCGGGGATCGCGCAGTCGCACTACGGCGACGCCACGAAGTACCCCACGATCTTCGAGGCGAATCGGCCGATGCTGAAGGATCCCGACGAGATTTATCCCGGGCAGAAGCTGCGAATCCCGCCGCTCTAGGGGGGCGTGCTCGGGAACCGCTCCCGTCAGCTGCCGGGGAGCGGTACGAACCGACGAATTCGAACCGAAGCAGAAAGGACGAGACCATGAGTGTCGCGAAGGTGCTGGAGATCCTCGCCGAGGGCGAATCGGTCGAGGCGGCGATCGAAGAGGCCGTGGACGAGGCCTCGAAGTCGGTCCGGAGGGTGCGCTCCGTGTACGTGGACTCGATCCAGGCGGTGGTCGAGGACGGGAAGGTCGACCGCTACCGCGTGAACACCAAGGTGACGTTCGTCGTCGAGTAGGGGACACGCCCACGTACGGAGAGGCCCGGCGCGGAGCCGGGCCTCCCGCCGCCTCGCGACCCCGGCCCGCGCGAGCGGGGCGCGGGGCCGTCCTCTCGAGGCTCCCTACGAGACGTCCACCTCGATCTTGCGCGTGCGGGCCTCGGCCGCCTTCGGGAGGGTGACCCTGAGCAGCCCCTCGTCGAAGCGCGCCTCGACCTGATCGGCCTCGATGGACGCCGGCAGGGAGAAGCCGCGGCTGAAGCGTCCGACCGAGCGCTCGCGGAGGTGGTAGTTCTCGTCCTCCGTCCGCTCCTCGGCGCGACGGCCGCTGATCGTCAGCATCCCCTGCTCGATGGTCACCTGGACGTCGTCCCGGGAGAAGCCGGGCAGCTCCATCTCGACCTCGTACGCCTCGTCCGTCTCGTAGAGGTCGGCCGGCGGCGTGAAGCGTCCGAAGTCGCCGCTCGGACGCTCGAAGAAGTCGGCGAAGAGCCGATCGATCTCGTTCCGCAGGCCGGGAACGTTGCGCGGCGTCGTCCGCGCGAGTCGGGTGCCGGTCTCGCTGGGAAGCATCATCGCCTCCTCGTCGATGGTTCATGGTCTCTGACGGCGATTCCACCCATAGCCTTCGTGCAAGCCGCGTTCACGGATTCCGTCCCCGTCGCGGGGGTGGCGCGGCCGAACGCTTGCCGATGTGACAGACGAGCCCGGAGCGGTCTGCAAGCTTTGCAACGAGGGGGCTGTCACTCCGGCCGACCCTCGTGCTGTCGGCGTCCGGCCCGAGCTCCTTGTAGACTAGGAACGCCCCGTACGACCGCATCCGGGAGGTCCACGCGACCACATGAGCGCCCTGCTGAACGACCCGCCGCTGCTCCTCGCCGCGGTGACGCTGGCCGGGTGGGTCCTCCTCGGGCTCTGGCTCGTGGTGGGCAACCGGAAGCTCGACTTCCTGCGCCGGGAGCCGCCGCTCCCCGAGGGCGAGCTCCCGTCCCTCAGCGTGGTGATCCCCGCCCGCAACGAGGAACGGAAGATCGCCTCCGCCCTCCGCTCCGTGCTCGAACAGGACTATCCCGTCATGGAGGTGGTCGTGGTGGACGACCGCTCCACCGACGACACCGGTGCGATCCTGGAGCGGATGGCCGCGGATCGGGAGCGCCTGACGGTCCTGCACCTCGAGGAGCTGCCCGACGACTGGCTCGGAAAGGCCCACGCCCTGCACCGGGGCGCGGAAGTGGCCGGGGGCGAGCTCCTGCTCTTCACCGACGCCGACGTGATGATGGCCCCGGTCGCCGTCCGCCGCGCAGTCAGCTATCTGGTCCGGCGGGGGCTGGACCACGTGACGGCGGTGCCCGACCTGGAGATGCCCGGGACGCTGCTGGAGGCGGCCACCGGAACTTTCAAGCTGCTGTTCGGCATCTACTTCCGGCCGTGGAGGGCCCCGGATCCCGACAGCTCTCGCTACGTGGGCACGGGGGCGTTCAACCTGGTCCGGGCGGAGGCCTACCGCTCGGTGGGCGGGCACGAGCCTATCTCGCTGCGGCCGGCGGACGACCTCAAGCTCGGACGGATGCTGAAGGGGGCCGGACACCGACAGGCGGCGGTGCTGGGCACGGAGCTGCTGTCGGTGGAGTGGTACGCCAGCCTCGGGGGGATGGTGAGGGGGCTGGAGAAGAACGCCTTCGCGGTCGCCGGCTACAGCGTACTGCGCATGACGATCGCCACCGTGGGGCTCCTCCTCTTCATGACCTGGCCGGGGCTGGCGGCGATCTTCACGGAGGGCGCGGTGCGCTGGGTCAACGTCGGGATCGTCGGTCTCCTGACGGCGCTCTACGCGGACAACGCCCGCTTCTACGGCCACAGCCCCTGGCACGGCCTCCTCGTCCCGGTGACTGCCGCGCTCATGGTCTACATCGGTTGGCGCTCCGCACTGAAGGCGCTCGGCACCGGCCGCATCGAGTGGCGGGACACCTCCTACGACCTGGACGAGCTTCGGCGGGGTGGCTAGGGGGTCGGGAGCCTAGCCGTCCACCAGGTCGCGGAACTCCTCGTGGCGCTCCAGCACGCGGTCGACGAAGGGGCAGGTCGGCTTCACCGCCAGCCCCCGATCCCGCGCCCACCGCAGGGCGGCGAGCACGATCTCCTCCCCGATGCCCTCGTTCCGATGGGCCTCGGGCACGAAGGTGCGGCGGAAGTCGGCGGTGCCGTCCTCGATCCGGTAGTCCAGCACCGCCTCCCCGGCCTCGAGCGGGAGCACGAAGCGCTCACCTTCGGCGTCGTGTCGGACGTCGTGGGCCGGATCGGGCATCGTGGGACTCCTCCAGTCGTCGATGTCTTGACGATCGGTCGAGGATCGCGGCACGATCGCCGGACGTGCCTGCCCCTCTTCCCCTGCACGAACGTCGCCAGCGGGTTACGGCCGATCGCGGGGCCGGGTAGATTTCCCCGCATGCCCCCGAAGCGGCGACGTCCCGCCGGCGCCCTCCCGGACGGTCGGACCGTGCCGGCCGTGGTGGCCGTCGTGACGAGCGTGATCGGTCTGGTCGTGCACCTCGCGGCGCCCGGGCCGGCGAGGGGATCGACGGCGATCCGGCCGCAGGCCGCGTCCCCGGACTCGGCCGAGCTCGAGGAGGAGCTGCGCGACGCGCAGCGGAGCTTCGAATGGCAGCGCCGCCGTCGCTTTCCGACCACGGCCCGGGGGTTCGGCCGCTGCGACGAGCGGGTCGGCCGCTACTGCCTGACGCACGAGGACGACGAAGATCGCGAGCCGCGGACGCCTCCGCCCGAGGTGGTCGAGCTGCGGTCGGTCCTGATCGAGCGGCTGACCGCGGCGGCCCGGCGGCTCCCGGGTTCGCGATGGGTGGCGGGCCAGCGCGTGTGGTACCTGGTCGAGGCGGGCCGCCACGCGGAGGCGCTCGCCGCGGCGCGGGCGTGCCGGGCGAGAGAGGACTGGTGCGGCGCGCTGGAAGGGTTCGCCCTGCACGAGGCGCGTCGCTACGACGAGGCGGGGGAAGCCTTCGGACGAGCCCTGGCCGCCATGCCGCGCGAGGAGCGGGAGCGCTGGAGGTCGCCCGAGGCGGTGCTGGAGGACGACGCGCGAGACCGCTGGGAGGAGGCCTCGGAAGCCGAGCGATCGGAGCTCGAGGCGCGGCTGTGGTGGCTGGCGGACCCGCTCTGGCTGGTGGCCGGCCCGGAGCGGTGGACCGAGCACCTCGTCCGGGTCACGACCGTGCGGATCCAGGAGGACGCGGCCGGACCGTACGGCTCCCACTGGCACGACGAGCTCGGAGAGCTGACGGTCCGCTACGGATGGCCGGTCGACTGGGAGCGGATTCGTCGGGGCCCCTACGTCACGGGCGAGCTGTCGGTGCCGATCGTGGCGCACCACGCGACCGACGCCGTGCGGCTCGTCCCGCCGCCGCCGGTGCTGGAGGACCCCACCGCCGCGGCACCGGGGGATTGGGAGATGGACCCCGACGAGCCCCGCTCCACTTACCAGCCCGCCTACCTCGACACGCTCCACCGACCGGCGGCCCACCGGGTCGTCACCTTCCCGAGACCCGACTCGACGATGGTGGTGGCGGCGTGGCGTACGGGTTGGCGGGCCGGGAAGGGCCCGGTGGAGGCGCTGCTCCGGGCCGACGAAGGGCCCGGCCGGACGCTGGGGTCGGCCACCGAGGGACCGGCGCAGCCGGGCGACGGCCGGATGATGCTCGGCCTCCCGCGACGGGAGGGCGTGCTGTCCCTGGAGGTGCTCGACCGGGAGTCGCGCCGGGCGGTCCGGCTCCGCCGCGGCCTGGGGGCCACCGAGCGACCCGAGGGCGTGCCGGGGATCTCGGGCCTTCTGGAGGTGGAGGCCTCCGCGGCGGCGGGAGACTCGGCACGCGCACCGGCGTCGCTCCGGGCCGCGGCGGCCCGGGCGCGCCTGCCCGGTCCCGTCGCCCCGGGCGAGCGGATCGGCCTCTACTGGGAGCTGTACGGCCCGGCGCTCCGGTACGCGGGAGCCCGCCTCGACCTCGTGCTCGAGCGGCGGGGCGGGGGGCTGCTCCGTTCGATCGCCGAGGGACTCGGGCTGGCGGGGGAGGACCGCCGACGGGTCTCCACCGGCTGGCGCTTCGCGCCCGAGAGCGGCCGGCGCGTGCATCCGGCCGGCGTCGTGTTCACGATCCCCGAGGAGGTCGACGGGGGGGACTACACGATCGCGGCGGAGGTGCGGCTCCGCGGCTACGAGCCGCTGCGCGCGGAGGTCCCGCTCCGGGTGGAAGCGGGGGGCTGAAGGGGCGCGGCGGCGTCGGGCGCTTCGTCAGCTGCCGTCGGTCCTGCCGACCGGCGCCTCAGAACGCCGGCGTCAGGCTGAAGTTGATCACCGAGTCCTCCTCCTCGCGGTCGAAAGGCCTCGCCCAGTAGACCTGGGCCATGGCGAACCCGAACAGGTTCGTCCGCAGTCCCACGCCGACGCTCTTGACGATGTCCCGCTCGCCTCCGAGGAAGCTGGCCTCCTCTTCGGCCGTCCAGGCCACGCCCGCGTCGAAGAAAGTGAAGAGGTCGATGGGCGGCACCCCGGAGCTCCGGCTCAGCAGGCCCAGCGGCCCGAGCAACGGCAGGCGCGCCTCGGCGTTCGCGACCGCCATCCGGCTGCCGAGCAGTTCGTTGAAGGTGCCGAGCTGCGGGCAGTCCACGACGGAGCCGTCCGGGGCGACGGTGCAGCCGCGAAAGTCGAAGGAGCCCGAATCGTAGCCGCGGACCAGCGACGGAAAGCCGATGAAGAGCTGCGACAGGCGCCCGTCCTCCGACCCGCTCCCGTACCGACCGAGGTGGAGCGCGCGACCGGCCAGGGTGAGCGGCTCGAAGGGCATCGCGTACTGGCGGAAGTCGCCGAGCGCCGTGACGTAGTCGAGCGTGCCGAAGGAGGGCGAGGCCTCGAGGCGGAAGCGCTGCCCCATCACGGGACCGGTGGGGCCGGCGACCGAGACGTCCCGCACGAGGGCGGCCGTGCCGACGCCCTGGTTCAGCGACCCGGGCTCGCAGAAGTCGCCGTCCTCGAAGTCGAGCTCCCCGCCGCAGGCGGGCGCGTCGATCGTGTTCTCGTCGAGACGCTGTCCCTGCCGGGAGAAGACCTCCCGTTCGACCTTGAGCTGGTAGTCGATCCGCTCGAAGCCCGCGCCGAGCTCGAAGCGCGTGCCCGAGCTGAACGGGTAGGAGACGCTCCCGATCGCTCGCCGGTTCACCTTCCAGAACTGGAACGTGTTCCGGACGATCTCGAGCTCGCCGTCGCCGTCCGGGTCGTCGAACCGGGTGTCGAAGGACTGCGTGATCGACGGCAGCTGTCCGAGGGTGACGCCCCAGTTCAGCCGGTCGTCGCGGTTGACGTAGCTGCCGAGCGCGCCGACCCCGTTCAGCACCTCGCCGTCGAGGATGGAGAGCTGCGCGATCGAGGTGAGGCTGTGCCGGCCGAGCATGTCGCTGAAGAAGAACGAGGCGCCGCCCCCGACGAAGAAGCCGGAGCTGGAGGCGCCCGCGCCGAGCGTCGGCTGTGAGACGTAGTCGAGGCTCAGCGACGCGTTGTAGTCGTGGGTTCGGAAGGTGGCCGGCGAGGGCAGGCCGAGCGAGGCGTCGGCGAGCAGCTCGTCGACGACGTCGCTCTCGCGCTGCGTGGGCGGCAGGGTCGTCACCCGCTCGCGGGCGTCCGGCTGCAGCGCCTGCCCGGCCGGCACGGCCTGGGGCGAGTCGACGCGATAGATGGCGTAGTCGCCCTCCCGATAGGCTCCGAACACCACGCGGCCGTCCTGTCGCGCGACCGAGAGCGCCGGGCTCAGCTCGGTGATGCCGCTCACGCCCGTGTTCACGTCGGTGATCGGCTCCATCTCGCCGCTGGAGAGGTCGGCCCGATAGACGTTGGAGATGCCGCCCCGGTCCGAGAGGAAGTAGAGCGTCTCGCCGTCGGGCCCCCACTGCGGGTTCGAGTGCCGCGCTCCGTCGAAGGAGGGCAGGCGCTCGATCTCACCCGTGGCGGGATCGACGGTCGCCAGCTCGTAGGAGCGGAAGTGGAGCCGATCGAGGTCCCCCCGGAACCGGTCGGTCGCGAAGGCGATGCGCTCCCCGTCGGGCGACCACGCCGGATGCAGCTCGGCCCAGGGATCGTCGGTGAGCCGCCGCACCTGGCCGGTGGAGAGCTCCACGATGAAGAGGTCGAAGGTGCCGCCCTCGTTGGCGACGAAGGCCACGCGTTCGCCGTCCGGTGCCCACGTCGGGTTCAGGATCTCCCCGAATCGTTCGAACTCGAGGGAGCGGAGACGCTCCCCCGTATTCACGTCCGTCACGGTGAGGACGGGGTCTCCGGCGACGACGGCCGCGAAGGCGAAGCGCCGGCCGTCCGGAGCCCAGGCGCCGGCCGAGTTGATGAACTGGAGGTTCTGGAAATGTGGGTCGACCGCCGTCTCCGTGAGCTGACGGACGACCTCGCCGGTCTCGGCGTCGGCCAGGTACATCTCCATGGCGAATCGGCTTCGCTCGGAGAGGAAGACGATCCGCTCGCCGTCGGGGCTGATCGACGGGGCGACGTTGGTGCCGCCACCCACCGTCTCCTCGGTCACGAAAGGCTCGCCGAACTCGGACGGGTCCGAGGTCTCCTCGAGCACGGGACCGTAGGCCT
>CAZEUW010000049.1:0-5575 GCA_964515425.1 uncultured Gemmatimonadota bacterium
CGACGCGGATTTCGACGCGGAGCTGGACCTGGAGGCCGAGGCCGGCGCCGCGTCCGACGCCGGCGGGGAGACGGAGGTCGGCGCCGACGCCGAGAAGATCTTCTCGATCCGAGGGGGGCTCTACGCAGGCTTCGGCTTCGGCCTGGTGGGCGCGGCGCTCACCGCGGCGGGGAGCGCGCCGGGCTCCCCGGTGACGCTGGGCCTCGCTGTCGCGAGCGGCCTCGGGGCCGGGTGGCTGGTGACCCGGCTGATCGGCTGGATCCGGAGCACGGAGGCGGGCGACCACGCCCCGGACCGGACCTTCGAGGGCCGGGCCGGTCGGATGACGCTGCCCATCTCGGAGGGATCGACCGGACGGGTCAGGGTGCTGCGGGGGACCCGGACGCACGACCTGCGGGCCCTGCCCCATCCCGCCAGCCCCGCCGACAGCGCGCCCGGCGACTGGGAGGAGGTGCTCGTCGTCGAGGTGAGGGACGGCGTGGCGCTGGTGACTCCAGTGGACCCGGACGAATTCGACCAGCTGACGAGCAGCTAGAGGAGCGAACATGGAGATCCTGGGACTGGGCACCGTGGCGGCCGTCGGGCTGCTCTTCGTGGCGATCGTGGCGATCTGGGCGGTCAAGTCGCTCGTGATCGTCGTGCCGCCGAACCAGGCGGCGGTGATCACCGGCCGCAAGCGGGTCGCCGAGGACGGCACCGAGGTCGGCTACCGGGCCGTCATCGGCGGCCGCGCGTTCCGCGTCCCGATCATCGAGACCGTCGAGCTGACGAGCCTCGAGACGATCAAGATCGAGATCCAGATCTCGAACGCCCTCTCGAAGGGGCACATCCCGCTCAACATCGAGGCGATCGCCGACGTGAAGATCGCCTCGACCCCCGAGTACGTCTTCCACAACGCCGTCGAGCGGCTCCTGGACAAGCCCGAGGAGGAGATCCAGGAGCTGGCCAAGGACACCCTCACCGGGAGCCTCCGGGGCGTGGTGGCGACGCTGACGCCCGAGGAGGTCAACGAGGACCGGATCAAGTTCGCCAAGGCGGTCGACGAGGACGCCCACGACGACCTCGAGGCGCTCGGCTTCCGGCTCGACGTGCTGAAGATCCAGAACGTCAGCGACGACAAGGGCTACCTCGACGCCATCGGCCGGGAGCGCGCGGCCGTCGCCATCAAGAACGCGAAGGTCGCGGAGGCCGACAACGAGTCGGAGACCCGCGAGCGCGAGGCCGCCGCCCTCCAGCGGGCCGAGGTGGCCGAGGCCGACGCGGACATCGAGATCGCGGAGGCGCAGAACAGGGTCCGGGTCCGGGAGGCCGAGCTCCGGCAGGAGGCCGAGGCGGCCGAGAAGACGGCCACCGTGCGGGCCGAGCAGGCCGAGGTCGAGGCGGAGAAGCTGCTCGAGCAGCGCCGCGTGGAGACCGAGAGGGAGCGCTACCGGGCGAACGTGATCGTCCCCGCCGAGGCCAACCGCGAGGCGGCCGAGGAGGACGCGAAGGCGGAGGCCGCCCCGATCCGCGAGCGCGGCCGGGCCGAGGCCGAGGTGCTGAAGATGCTCTACGGCGAGATCCGGGAGGGGGGCGACGCGGGCCTGCCCGTCTTCGCCCTCGAGAAGCTCCCCGAGCTGCTCGAGATCGGCGTCGACGCGGTCGACGACATCGACATCGACCGTCTGGTCGTGGTGGACGGCGGCGACGGCTCCGGGCTGGCCAACGCGGCCAACCAGCGCGTGCAGGGCGCCTACCGCTTCGTGGAGCAGTTCGCCGCGTCGATGGGGCTGGACATCGAGGACCTGGTCAGGGGCCTCGCCTCACGGATCCGCGACGACGCCTCCGAGGAGGGAGCGCCGCGCCGGGAGTCGGGGGCGGACCGAGAGGCCGACGCGCCCCCGTCGATCGGCTCCGACGACGGCGGCTGAGCCCTACTCCCCTCCGCGTGCGGCCGCGATCGCCTCGAGCCGCTCGCGGATCTCGGCCGCTGGCAGCCACCGGCCGCGGGCCATCACGCCCCTGACGTCGGAGGCGTTGGCGACGTCGTCCAGGGGGTTCGAGCCGAGCAGCACCAGGTCGGCGAGCTTCCCCTCCTCGACCGTGCCGTACTCCTCCTGCGCCCCGAAGTACGCCGCCACGTTCCGCGTCCCCGTCACGAGCGCCTCGTACGGCGTCAGACCCGACTCGACCAGGATGCGGAGCTCGTCGTGGATCGAGAAGCCCGGCACCTGGAAGACCTGCGGGGCGTCGGAGCCGAGCAGCAGCCCGGCGCCCGCCTCGTGGAGCGCGCCGATGATCTCGCGCCGCAGCTCGACGAAGGCCTCCGCCCGCTCCCGGGTGTTGCTCGGCTCCGCGTCGAGGCTCCGCTTCCGCTGTCGCCAGCTCTCGACCACGTCCGGCGGCATGTAGCGAACCTCGGGCATCGCGGCGAGCTCCTCGGCCGACTCGGGGGCGAGGAGGCGCTCGATGAGGCTCTGGGTGGGGACGTTCCACACCCCGGCCTCGACGGTGGCCCGGGCGAGCTCGGGGATCCGCTCCCGGTCGGCGCGCTCGAAGACGCCGTAACCGAACAGCCCCACGTCGGAGAGCGCGGTGTCCGACGGGACGAGGGCCGCCACGTAGCGGTCGAGGTGGTCGACCGTCGCCTGCCCGGTCTCCAGCGCCCGCTCCAGGCCCACCGCCGCGGACACGTGGCCGGCCCAGCGGATCCCGTGCTCGGTCGCCTCTTCGACGAGCGCGTCGTACTCCTCGCGCGTGAGCCCGGGGTGGATCTTCAGGAAGTCGTAGCCCGCCGCGGCCTGGTGGCGGACGGCCCTGCGGGCGGAGTCGGGGCTCGGGATGCTGTTGCCGTTGAGCGACGGACCGGAGGTGTAGATGCGCGGGCCCGTGAGCCGGCCGGCCGCCACGTCCTCGCGCAGGTCGAGGTGCTCCGGCTGGCCGAGCATCCCTCGGACGGTCGTGATGCCGTTGGCGAGGTAGAGGAACAGGACGTCCTCCATCCAGGCCCGGCCCCCCTGCGGCGGGATGTGGGCGTGCATCTCCCCGAGCCCGGGCATGAGCCAGCCGCCCTCCACGACGGTGGCGTCCTCCGGCACCTCGACGGAGTCGGTCGGGCCGATCCGGGCGATCCGCTCGCCCTCCACCAGCACCGTGCGGTCCGGGACCGTCCGCTCGCGATCCATCGGCACGACCGTGACGCCCACGAAGGCCGTCACGCCGTCGGGGGTCGGGGCCTCTTCGTCGCCCGCGAACATGGACTCCACCGAGAGGCCGCCCGCCACCGCCAGCGACGCGACGGCGAGGGCGAGGCCCGCGGCGGACAACCCGAAGCGGGAGAGCCGGGAAAGCTTCTTCATGACGAGCTCCTGATCGTGGCCGGAATCGACGCGTCCGGGGCGAGGCCTCCGGGCTCCCGCCCCTCCGCTCATTGATACTGCACGCCGGGCACCGGGGTCCGGACCCGTGGTCAGCCGGGCCCGCCGCCGTTAGTGTTGGCCCTCGTCGGCGACGGTCGAGTCGCCGCCGGCGGTGCTCGAGGCTCCGCCACCGACACGACTCCCATCCACCCGTCACCACGAGGTCCCCACGCATGAGCCGACGCATCCGCACGTGCCGTCCCCTCACGACGCTCGCCCTCGCCGCCGCCCTCACGGCCGCGGCGGGCTGCGGAGACTCCGGCGCCGACGAACGGGAGGTCCCGATGCGGGAACGGCCCGAAGTCGACGTCGAGCTGATCGGAGAGGGCACCGTCTCCACCGAGGCCCCCGAGTTCGCCGCCAGCCTGACCCCGGACGGCGACACGCTCTACTTCAACCGGTCCACGGCCGACCGCTCCGAGCTGACGATCTATCGCGCGACCCGCGACTCCGCCGGCTGGAGCGAGCCGGAGGTGGCTCCCTTCTCGGGCACCCACCGTGACGTGGACCCCTTCGTGACGCCGGACGGGTCGCGCATCTACTTCAGCTCCGACCGGCCGGCGCCGGTCGACGCCGCGGACTTCAACACCTGGTGGGTCGATCGCGAGGAGGGCGGCTGGAGCGAGCCCCGGACGGCCGGCCCGCCGCTGAACTCGCCGGGGACGGACGTCTTCGTCTCGGCCACGAGCGAGGGCGTCGTCTACTTCAGCAGCCGGCGCCAGCGGGGCGGCCAGCGGGTCTACCGCATCGAGCCGACGGACGACGGCTGGGGCGCGGCCGTGCTCCAGAGGTTCGGCCAGGTGACCGAGGCGGGCAATCCGCTCGTCGACCCGGACGGGGGGTTCATCCTCTTCGTGAACGTCGGGCCGGGCGGCTCGGCGAACCTCTTCCTGGCCTGCGCCACGGAGGAGGGATGGGGCGAGCCCCGCAGCCTGCCGCCCGGGATCAACACCGAGCACGCGGACTTCGCGCCGGGCCTCGATCCGACCGACGGCAGCCTGCTCTTCACGTCGGAGCGGCCGGGCGTGGTCGCGACGACGCCCGACTCGGGCCGCGCGCCGGGCGACCTCTACCGGGCGGACTTCCGGCCCGGCGAGCAGTGTGACTGACGGCGGATACCGGGTCTTCACCGTCCAGGAGGCGAACGAGCTGCTCCCCCACCTCCGGGAGGTGCTCGAAGGGATCCGGGACGCCCGCGAGGAGGCCCGTCGCCACCACGAGAAGCTCCAGGTGCTCGACGCCCTGTGGGGCGAGGAGGTGACCGAGCCGGACAACCCGGATCATGGAGCGTACGTGGCGCACCGTCGGGGGATCTCCGACGCCACGGCCTCGATCCGGGCGACCGTGGAGAGCGAGATCCGGGCGCGGGGGATCCGGTTCCCGGCGGGCGGCATCGAGCACGGCCTGCTCGACTTCCCCACCAGTTACCGGGGGCGCTGGGTCTACCTCTGCTGGCGGAGGGGGGAGGAGGAGGTCGGCCACTGGCACGAGGTGGACGAGGGGTTCCGCGGCCGGCACCGCCTCACCGAAGAGCAGGCAGCGGTGATGGGCCGGCGGGACGATCGGGACGAGCTCGACGACTCCGTCCTCGACTTCTGAGCGGCCGACTTCCGAGCGGCGCGCGCCCCGCGGCTCAGTCCCCCGCGGGCCGCCGCTCGAACAGGAGGAGCCCGCCGCTGGCGCTCCCCGAGAACAGGTCCAGGTCGCCGTCGCCGTCCGCGTCGAGGAGGGCGGGCGTCGACAGCCCACGGGTCGCGGCTCGCAGGCGCCCCTCCGCGACGAACTCCGGCTCCTCCGACGTGCCCCGGTTCCGGAAGAGGCGGATCCCCTCGTTCTCGCTCCCGACCAGCAGGTCGAGGTCGCCGTCGCCGTCGAGGTCCGTGAGGGCGGGCGCGCTCCTCCGGCCGACGTCGATTCCCCCGTACTCGTCGGAGACGAGCTCGAACTCCGGCTCCGAGGGCGACCCGACGTTGCGGAAGAAGTTGAGCGTCCCGGACGCCTCCCCCACGAAGAGGTCGAGGTCGCCGTCGCCGTCCACGTCGCCCAGCGCCGGCACCGCGTGGCTGCCCCGGGTCAGCGTCGCCAGCGACGAGTCGGCCAGGACGAACTGCCCGCCCTCCGCGCCGTCGGCGGCCGCAGGGCCCCGATTCCGGTACAGCGCGAGCCGGTCCCGCCAG
>CAZEUW010000049.1:5585-12089 GCA_964515425.1 uncultured Gemmatimonadota bacterium
CCGAAGGCCGGGGCGTACTGGTAGGCCCCGCGCATCGGGAGGGAGCCGGCGCGCCTCCACTCGGGACGCGAGGCCGAGCCGACGTTCGCGTAGCGGTGGACGACCGAGGTCGAGCGCTCCTCCGGATCGATCTTGCCTGCGATCAGCATCTCCTCGGGACCGTCGCCGTCCAGGTCCGCGAAGGCGACCCGGCTCTCGCTGCCCACGTCCACGCCCCCGAGGTACCGCTCGGTGCGGAGCTCCCAACCGGCGTCCGTGTTCTCCAGGTGGTGGAGGTTGTCGGCCGAGCTGGTGAGCGGGTCGTAGGCGCCTCCGATCACGCCGACGAGAAGGTCGCGGTCGCCGTCGCCGTCGAGGTCGCCGAAGGTGGGGGCGTTGTAGCCGCTCGTGACCAGCGGATCGCCGGGCGGGAAGGGGACGGGCGTGCCCCGGAGGTCGGGGTTCTCACAGCTTCCGGTGTTCTCGATGTAGAGGAGCCCGGCCTCGAAGAAGTCCCCCCAGAAGAGGTCCGGGTCGCCGTCGCCGTCGAAGTCCGTCACGACCAGCGAGTTCGCCCCGTGGCGCAGGCTCCCGACGAACTCGGCCACGATCTCGATGTCCTGGAACCGGTCGGTGACCAGCCGGAAGCGCGGCGCCCCGTCGGAGCTCTCCCCGCGGGCCGTCGTGCCTTCGGCGACCTCGAATCGGGTGACGGTCCCGTCGAGGCGCCCCACCAGCAGGTCCTGCAGGGAGTCGCAGTCCACGTCGCCGACATTGGGGATGTTCTGGCGGTCCGAGAAGACCGGCTCGCCCGACACCCGCCGGAGCGTGTCGGTGACCAAGACGAAGTCCGGGCTTCCCGGCTCGCCCCCGTTCCGGTAGTAGCGGACGTGGCTGAAGGGCTCCTCGGTCAGCAGGTCGGCGTCGCCGTCCATGTCGACGTCACCGAACCGGAACCACTCCCCCACGGCCAGGCCGCGGTAGGCGTCGGTGCGCCACACGTACGGCGGTCCCCTCCGGACGCTGTCCCCGGGGACGCGCTCGAAGAACATGACCTCGCCGGAGCGCTCCTGGACGAAGAGGTCGTCGTCGCCGTCGGCGTCGACGTCGAGGAGCTGGGGGCGCGGGACGTCGAAGCCGCCCAGGTAGGGACGGGCGCGGGCGGTGCCCGCCGAGTCGCGCACGGTCGGGCCGTCGACCCGCCGCACCCACTCGACGCCGGGGGTCGGGTCGGCGTCGGGGCCGGCGTCGGGGCCGCCCGTCCGCCGCTCCGGAGCCTCGCCGCCGGCCGGGGCGCCGGAGGACGCGCACCCGGCGAGGCCGACGCCGATCGAGAGGAGCGCGCCGAGGAGCCCGGCCCGCCCCACGGTCAGCGCTTCGGTCCGATCCCGAGGCCGTTGGGGTTGTGCCCGACCTCGATCACGTCGACGATCGATCGGCTCTCCAGGTCGATCACCACCACGGAGCCGGGAGGCGCCTCGCCGTCCTCCCCGCCGCTCCAGCCCTCGGGCTGCCAGGACCCGTCGAGGTTGTTGTTGGAGACGAAGGCGTGGCTGCCGTCCGGGGAGACCGCCGCGCCGTGGGGCTGGGAGAGCCCCTCGCCCCGGATCACCTCGGCCACCTCCCAGCTCTCCGCGTCGACCAGGGTGACGGTGTCCTCCTCCTTGTTTCCGAAGAGGACGAAGCGGCCGTCGGGCGTGTAGACGGGATGCCAGGGCTGCGCCCCGACCTCCACGGTCGCCACGCGGGGCAGCTCGGTCGGACGCGTCCGGTCGAAGGCCATGAGCTGACCGGAGACCTGGCCCGTCGCCACGAGGCGCTCCCCGTCGGGCGAGACGTCGAACTGGACGAAGGCGTGCGTGGGACCCTCGACCTCGGTCACCGACACGCGCCCGCTGGCGGACTCGAGGGTCGCGATCCGGTTCACCGCGAGGCTCGCCGTGTGCACCCGGTCGCCCTCGGGCCCGATCGCGATCGCGTGGGGCCGGGGGAAGAGGACCTCGATCTCCTCGACGGCCATGTCGGCCGTCTCGATGCGGCCGATCCGCTGCGGCGGGTTCACCGCCTTCATCGAGCGGCCGACGTAGAGCACGTCCTCCGTCGGATGCAGGGCCATCATCCCGGGCGTCTCGAACTCCGCCCGATCCACGAGCTCGCCGCTCGCGTCGAACTTGAGCACCGCGTTCGCCCCGATGAGCGAGACGTACCAGTGCGATCCGTCCGCCTCGACGACGGTGTCGTGCGGCTTCGCGTCGGGCGGGAAGCCGAGCTCGGTCAGGTCGATCGTGCGCACCACCTCGTGGGTCGACACGTCCACGACCGAGATCGTGGCGTCGTCCTGGTTCGGGACGTGGAGGTGGGCGCCCCGGCTCACCGCGCTCCCGGACGTCCCGGGGTCGGCCCCGGCCGGACCGGCGGACGCGCAGCCCGCCAGAGCGAAGAGCCCCGTCAGGACCGCCGCGGCCAGCGGCGCGCGGCTCACCGGCTACCGGCCTCCTCGTCCGAGGACGTCTCCGTCCGGCTGTAGGCGGGTCCCGAGCTCCCGAGCGCCTCGGGGGAGGCGGCGACCCCTTCGGTCGGACGCACCACGAACAGCCCCTCGTAGCCGCTCGTGACGACCACGATGCCGCTGTCGAAGAAGGGGTAGTTGCTCCACGAGCCGCCGAATCCGGCGTCGTTCTCCCCGAACGGCACGGTGTCGAACCAGCCGATCTCCTGCAGGTTCTCCGGATCGCTGGCGTCCAGCACGCGGAGGCCGCTCTGGTAGTTCGACTGGAAGATCCGGTCGCCGACCACGTACAGGTTGTGGTCGCTGGAGTTGGTCGGTCCGAAGAACTCGGCGGCCATGATCGGGTCGTCCAGGTCGGTCACGTCCCACACCATGGTCCGGGTCCTCTCGACCTTGCCCTGCAGCTCGTCGAGCTCGTCGTCGAGGTAGAAGTAGCGCTGGTCCGGGCCGAACCAGCCCTGGTGGGCGTAGCCGACGTTCGGATACGTCGCGATCGAGATCGGCAGCGGGTTCGACTTGTCGCTGACGTCGGCCACGCTGAGCGCGGTCTCGTTCGCGCCCATGCAGATCTCCTTGCCGCGATGCTCCTCGTCGGGGCCCCGGTACATCACGCACTGGCCGTCGTGGGTGTAGCCGGTGCCCTGTCGGCCGGTCCGCGTGTCCGCGAAGCAGCCCGCGAAGGTCGGGTTCAGCGGATCGCGGACGTCGATCATGTGCAGCCCGCCGCCGCAGGTCTCGCCGCCGCCGCCGGCTCCGACCGCGTAGGCGAAGCCGGACTCGGTGTTGATGACGATGTTGTGGACGCTGGCGACACGGTCGTAGTGCGCGTCCTCGTCGAAGGTCGCCGGCGCGTCCTGCACGTCCCGCAGCCGGGTGAGGTCGAAGATCTGGACCCCGTGGTCGCCCGCGCCGTCGGCCACCACGAAGGCGTGGTTCTCGTAGACCTTGATGTCGCGCCACGTGTTCGGACGCGCCCCCTCGGTGAGCGGGAGGCTGCCCAGGTAGCGCGGGTTCTCGGGCTCGGTGACGTCCACGAAGGCCGTGCCGTCCACGCGGCCGACGAGGGCGTACTCGCGGCCCGTCTCCGGGTCGGTCCAGCCCCAGATGTCGTTCACCTCGACGCCGCGGGAGCCCCCGACGGCCGAGACCGGCAGGAAGGAGACGAGGTCGATGCCCTCGCACTGGAAGTGGGCGGCCTCGCCGTCCTCGCCGCAGGCGACCGAGCCGCCGGTGACCGCGGCCAGGCTCTCCAGCTCGTTGAACACCTTGCCGCCCGTGGCCCACTGTCCGGACTCGTCGCGCTCGAGGACGAGCGCCGTGCCGGCGCCGAAGTCGTCGCCCGTGAGGCCGGACACGGCGACCCCGTCGCCCACCGCCAGGGTGGCGGCGAAGTCGTCGCCGCGCTCGACCTCGGCGGGGACGAGCTTGTCGACCGCCGCCCAGCCGCCGGCCTCGTCCGCGCCGCTGAAGCGGTAGATGCGGCCGCCGTCGCCGGCCCCGGGGGCGCCGACCCAGAGCTCGCCGTCCGCCCGGGCCAGCGTCGCGCCGAAGCCGGAGCCCCGCTGGCCGTCGAAGGGCAGCAGACGGGTGGCCAGCTCCCAGCTCTCCTCCTCGGCGTTCCACTCGTAGCTGAAGACGGCGCCGCTGAAGTTGTCGTAGCCGGGCGCGCCCACGATCAGGCGCTCGCCGTCGAAGGCGATCGAGGTCCCGAACTGCGCGTTCTGGCCGGCGTCGCTCGCGCGGATCTTGGCGGTCTGCGTCCAGGTGCCGTCACCGGCCTGGTGCCGGAAGAGGTAGACGGCGCCGGTCCGGCCCGACTTGCGCGGCGCGCCGACCGCGGCCACGTCGCCCGCGATCGACACCGACTGCCCGAACCAGTCGTTCGAGGCGGCGTCGCCCGCCATGAGCTTGCCGTACTGGCTCCAGGAGCCGTCCTGGCCGCCGCGGCGGTAGACCCAGACCGCGCCCCTGCCGTCCTGGTGGCCCCAGCTCGAGACGAGGGCGAAGTCGCCGTCCACGGCCGCCGTCCGGCCGAACGACTCCTCGGGCTGGAGGTCCTCCGGCTGGAACCGGGCCGTCTGCGTCCACTCGCCCGACTCCGACCGCTCGAACAGGTAGGCCGCGCCGGCGCCGCTGTCGACCACGGTCGCGCCCGTCCACAGCGTGGCGCCCTGCACCGCGAGCGCCCGACCGAAGTGGTCGCCGGCCTCGGCGTCCGAGGCCTGGAGCTGAGCCGCCTCGGTCCAGCTGCCGTCGGAGCCCCTGCGGTAGACGTAGATGGTGCCGGGCCGGCGCTCGCTCGTCGGGTCGGCCACCAGCACCTCGCCGTCGGCGGTGGCGACGGTGGCGCCGAAGCCCTGGGCCTGGGCAGGTGCGGCGTCGATCGTCAGGGCGAACAGGACGGCCAGGCTCGCCAGCAGGGCGCGGCGGGCCACGGAAACGGTCGCGGGAACGGGTCGCATCATCTCACTCGCTCGGTGTCGGGTTCGGAAAGGGGGTGAGGCCCGCCGACGTCCTCCGGCACGGCGGGCGGCACGATCCTCTTACGGCGAACTGGCGGAGAGGGTCCGCGGCGGCGGCGAGAGCCGCTCCCTCGGCAGGAGCGCCCGCCGGTTGACGAGCCGGACCCACACCGAGGATCGGCTCGTCGCCCAGCTCGAAGGAGTGCGGCTTGCGATGTGCGGGGTGAGCGGCACGTCGGCTCCGAACGAAGCGACGGAGGGAGGAGGCCGGATGGAGCGTGCGAGACGTGGAGAGCAGCGCCGGGAGAGCCGTCCCGAGCGGAGCCCGGAGGACGCGGAGGACTTCCTCTCCGAGAACGAGGCCACCGGAGGGCCGCCGCACCGGACCTACCAGCAGATCCTGGTCGGTGAGATCGTACACGGCCTCGGCGAGCTCGAGCGCCCGACGAACGGCCTGCTGCTCTCCGGGCTGTCCGCCGGGCTCGACATCGGCCTCGGCGTGCTGCTCATCGCCACCGCGGCCACGCTCGGAGCTGGCCAGCTGTCGGACGTCGCGATGGAGCTGCTCCTCGCCAATTTCTACGCCGTCGGCTTCATCTTCGTCGTCGTGGGGCGCTCGGAGCTGTTCACCGAGCACACCACGCTGGCCGTCTTCCCTCTCCTCGAGGGAAGCGCTCGCGTCCGCACGGTGGCGCGCCTCTGGGGTCTGGTCTACGTCTCCAACCTCGTGGGCGCCGCGGCCATCGCGGCGCTCATCGTGGCGGTGGGGCCGGCCCTCGGCACCATCGAGCCGGCCGTGCTCGGGGAGCTCGCCCACCACATGACGGACCATCCGGCCGGCACCATCGCGCTGAGCGCCCTCCTGGCGGGTTGGCTGATGGGGCTGATGTCCTGGCTCGCGACCGCGGCCCGTGAGACGGTGAGCCAGGTGCTCCTGGTCTGGCTCGTAGCCGCCTCGATCGGGCTCGCCGGCCTCCACCACTGCATCGTCGGCTCGGTCGAGGTCATCGCGGGATTGCTCGCGGATCCGACGATCTCGGTGGCGGACTACGGCCACTTCCTGCTCTGGACGACGCTGGGCAACGCGGTCGGAGGCGTCGTGTTCGTGGCGCTGGTCAAGTTCGGGCACGCGGTCCGGCCGGGCTCGGAGCCGACGCCGGGGGGCGTGGTCCCGGAGTCGGAAGAGGAGCCGGAGGGAACGGACTGATGGCAACGGTCGGGTCCGGTCCCGACCGCGACGCTCGCCGGTCACGTGCGCTCCGGATCGCCGGGGGCGCGCTCTTCGCGGTCGGGGCCGCCTGGATCGTCGCCTGGATCGCCGCGACCCGGATCGTGGACGAGGGGTTCGTCGAGCGCCGGCTGGCGGACGCGGCGAGCCGGCACTTCGGCCCCCACCGAGCCACGGTGGGCGAGGTGAGCGTGCTGCCGCTCCGCTTCGGGCTCTCCGTCGATTCGCTGCGGCTGGAGCGCGAAGCCGGCCACCGAGGAAGGGGGATCGAGCTCACGGTCTCCGAGGCCACCCTCACCGGCATCCGGCCCTGGTCGCTCCTCGGG
>CAZEUW010000050.1:0-12074 GCA_964515425.1 uncultured Gemmatimonadota bacterium
GGTGAAGGCCGGGAACGGCCTCGTGGTGCCGAGCCACACGAAGCGGTTCGGGCGCACGTCGACCTCGACGTCGACGGCGTCGCCGAGCAGCTCGCGCACCGTGCTGTTCACCCCGTCGGCGCCCACCACGAGGTCGGCGTCGGCGAAGGGCTCGAGGTCGGTCACCTCCCGGCCGTACTCGACCTCCACGCCCAGCTCGGCGGCCCGCTCCTGGAGGATCCGGAGCAGGGCGTGCCGGGACATGCCGGCGAAGCCGTGCCCGGTGGAGCGGAGCACCTCGCCCCCGTAGTGGACGTCGATGTCGTCCCAGTGGACGAAGCGCTCGGTGATGCGGCGGTAGGTCTCGGGGTCGGCCTGCTCGACCTCGGCGATGGTCGCGTCGGAGAAGACGACGCCGAAGCCGAAGGTGTCGTCCGCGCGGTTCCGCTCCACGACCCGGAGCTCGTGTCCGGGCTCGGCCTCCTTCATCAGGATCGCGAAGTAGAGCCCGGCGGGGCCGCCCCCCACCACGTCGATCTTCAGCGGCGACCGCCTTCCCCGCCGCTCCCGCCCGTCGCCTCGGGGCCGCCCTTCCGCGCGGCCCGGTCGGCCAGCAGTCGGTCGGCGATCACAAGCCGCTGGATCTCGGTCGTGCCCTCGTAGATCCGGAGCGCCCGCACCGAGCGGTAGAGCCGGTCCACCGGATGGTCGGCCAGCACGCCGCGCCCGCCCAGGATCTGCACCGCCTCGTCCACCGCCCGCTGGGCGGCCTCGGTGGCGAAGGACTTGGCCATCGCCGCCTCGGTGGTGATGCGGTCGGCGCCCTCGTCGCCCGCCGCCGCGGCCCGGTAGACCAGCAGGCGGGCGGCCGTGAGCTCGGTGGCCGTCCGGCCCAGCTTCTCCTTCACGAGCTGGAACTCGGCCAGCGGCCGGCCGAACTGCTCGCGGGCGGCGGCGTGGTCCATGGCCTCCTCCAGCGCCCGGGTGGCCATACCGCAGGCGGCGGCGCCCACGGTGGGGCGGAGCCGGTCGAGGGTGGCCATGCCGGTCCGGAAGCCCTCGCCCTCGGCGCCCACGAGGGCGTCCTCCGGCACCCGGCAGCCGTCGTAGGTCATCCGCCCCAGCGGGTGGGGGGCGGCCATCACCTGGGCCTCGGCCAGCTCGAGGCCCGGCGTGTCGGCCGGCACCAGGAAGCAGCCGATCCCCCGGCTGCCCGCGTCCGGGTCGGTGGTGGCGAAGGTGACGTAGAGGTCGGCGAGGCCGGCGTTCGAGATCAGCGTCTTCTCGCCCTCGAGGCGCCAGCCGTCCTCCGTCCGCTCGGCCCGGGTCCGCATCGAGGCCACGTCGGTGCCGGCCTCGGGCTCGGTCATCGCGAAGGCGCCCATCGCCCGGCCCGACGCCAGCTCGTCCACCCACGGCTCCCGCTGCGCGTCGTCGCCGGCCAGCAGCAGCGGGGTCGTCGCCAGCCCCTGGAGCGCCCACACGGCGTCGGCCAGCGGCGAGGCGGCGGCCAGCGTCTCCCGCACCAGGCAGCCGCCCCGGAGGTCCAGCGCCCGGATCGGCTCGTAGAGGCCGGCCTCGCCCATCGCCGCGACCAGCTCGCGGGCCCGGCGACGGGCCGCGTCGTCGTCGGGCGGCTCCTCCTCGCCGGCCAGCTCGCGGTCGGCGAAGGCCGCCGCGGCCGCCGCCGTCTCCTCGTGGCGGGGGTCGAGGAAGGCCCGGATCGGGTCCAGGTCGATCACTCGAACTCCGCCTCCCGCTTCTCGCGGAAGGCCGCGTGCGCCTCGGCGAAGTTCGGGTGGGTCATCAGCGAGGCCTGGATCTGCGCCTCGGCCTCCAGCGCCGACTCGAGGTCCATGTGGGCCTCGCGGTTCAGCGCGTCCTTGGTGATCTCGAGCGAGAGCGACGCGCCGCGCGCCAGGGTGCGGGCGAGCCCGGTGGCCTCGGCCAGCGCCTCGCCGTCGGGGACGACCCGGTTGTAGAGGCCGATCCGGTGGGCCTCCTCCGCGTCGATGAACTCGCCCGTCATCAGCAGCTCCGAGGCGTTCCCCAGCCCGACGATGCGGGGCAGCAGCCAGGAGGCGCCCATGTCGGCGCCCGAGAGGCCGACCCGGGGGAAGAGGTAGGCGATCTTCGCCGACTCGGCGGCCACCCGCATGTCGCAGGCGGCGGCGATGACCGCGCCCGCCCCGGCCACGGTGCCGTTCAGGGCGGCCACGACCGGGCGCGGACAGCGGCGGATCGCCCGCACCAGGTCGCAGGTCATGCGGGTGAAGGCGAGCAGCTCCTCGTACTCGGCGCCCAGCAGCTCGCCGATGATGTCCTCGACGTCGCCCCCGGAGCAGAAGGCCCGGCCCTCCCCGGTCAGCACCGCCGCCCCCACGCCCTCCTCCTCGCCCAGGTCCCGGACGGCGTTCCTCAGCTCGTCGTAGACGTCGAAGGTGAGGGCGTTGAGCCGCTCGGGCCGGTCGAGGGTGAGGGTGGCGACCCCGTGCTCGCGGTCGTGCTCGTAGCGGAAGGACTCGGGCTCGATCACCGGCTGTGCCTCCTGTCTCGGTCGGTCGATTCGTCGATCGGTCGTCGGCGCGTCAGCCGCCGTCGGGCGTCGACGGCAGCACGGCCGTGGCCTCGATCTCCACCAGCGCGCCCTCGTCCACCAGCCCGGCCACCGCCACCAGCGACATGGCCGGGTAGTGGCGGCCCATGAGGGCGCGCCAGCGCTCGCCCAGCTCCTCGCGGCTGGCGCGATAGGCGGCGAGGTCGGTCACGTAGACGGTCATGCGGCCGACGTGCTCGGGCCGGCCGCCCGCCTCCTCCACCCCGCGCAGCACCCGGCGGAGGGCGGCCTCGAACTGGTCGGCGAAGCCGGCCGCCGACAGGTCTCCGTCGGGCCCGGTCGGCGGGCCGCCGTCGCCCGTCTCGGCCGCGGTCTGGCCGGCCACGAAGAGCAGCCGCCCCCCGGCGGGGGCGATCAGCCCGTGGCTGAAGCCCCGCGCGGGCCCCAACCCCTCGGGCTCGAGGACGCGGAACGGGCCGTCGGGGACCGTCATCGCCGGCCCGTCGGACCCGACGTCGGAGCCGTCACCGGCGGAGCTCGCCGCCGTCGATCACCAGCGACGCGCCGTTCACGCCGCGGGCCTGCTCGGCGCACAGGTACAGCACGGCGTGCGCGGTCTCCTCGGGCGTGACGAACCGTCCCTGGGGGGAGCGGGCGCGCAGCGCGCCACGCGCCTCCTCCTCCCCGAGGCCCGTCTTCTCCGCGATGCGCGCCACCGAGCGGTCGGTCATCGGCGTGTCGACGTAGCTCGGGCAGACGGCGTTCACCGTGACGCCGCGGCCCGCGACCTCCTCGGCCAGCGAGCGGGTCAGACCCATCACGGCGTGCTTGGAGGCCGAATAGGCCGCGATGTAGCGCCCGCCCGTGAGGCCGGCCGTCGAGGCCATCATCACGACCCGCCCCCAGCCGCGCTCCAGCATGTCGGGCAGGAACGCCTTCGTGCACAGGAAGCTGCCCGTCGCGTTCACCCGGAGCGTCCGCTGCCACTCCTCGAGGCCCAGACGATGGAAGGGCTGGGAGCCCGCCACGCCCGCGTTGTTCACCAGCACGTCCACGGGGCCGAGCCGCTCGCGTGCGGCCGCCGCCAGCGCCTCGACCTCGTCGGGCTCGGTCACGTCGCAGGGCACGGCGTGGGCCTCGTGGCCCTCCCCGCGGAGCTCGTCGGCGACCGCGGCGATCTCCTCCTCGGTCCGCGCGGTGACCAGCACCGAGGCGCCGGCCCCGGCTAGCGCCCGGGCGACGGCCCGTCCGATGCCCCGTCCGCCGCCGGTGACGACGGCCGCCCGACCCTCGAGGTCGGTCACGTCGGCCCCCCCCCGGATCACGCCAGCGCCTCGCGCACGGCCTCGGCGAGCATCGCGCCCAGGGTCTCGATCGTCTCGCGCCCCTCCTCGGCGGTGGCCTCGGCCGGCCGGCCGAAGTAGGCGCGGGGGCCGCCGGCCTCCCGGAAGCTGGTGGCGCCCTCGCGCATGGCGTCCACCAGCGAGGCAGGGTTCGGCGCCAGCCCGGCCGCCACCTCCTCCCGCACCAGCTCGGGCCGCGCCGCAGCGACGATCGAGCCCTCGTAGCGGCCGGCGTGGCAGGCGCCGCTCCGGAACTCCTCGGTCAGCCGCGCGGCCAGCTCCCGCCGGGTCACGTCGGGAAAGGCGACCCGGATCCCCCCCTCCGCCTCGAGCCGCTCGGCCGCCGCGCGGAGCGAGGCCACGTGGTCGGGGTCCAGGTGGGCGTTGGCGATCCCCAGCGCCGCCGCGCCGTGCGACGCCAGGCTGCGGCCCACGTCCGCCACCAGCTCGGTGACGAGCTCGGGCCGGAGGTGGACCGTGCCGGGGAAGTCGACCGCGAAGCCCGCCGAGGTGAAGTGCAGCGGCGGCAGGAGGAGCGCGGCGAGCCCCTCGGCCTCGAGGCGTCTCGCGCCCTCCCCGGCCATCGCCTCCGCGATCACGCCGTCGGTGCCGAGCGGAAGGTGGGGCCCGTGCGCCTCGAGCGCACCGACCGGCAGCAGGGCGACGGCGCCCTCGAGGGGGACGTCGCGGACCTCCTCCCAGGTCATCTCGGCCAGGCGTCGGGGGGTCGCGGCGGCTCGGGTCATTGCTGCCATTCTACGGGCTCCGTATCCTCTTCGCACCATGAGCTTCCAGCCGCCCGAGACCTTCAACGTCGCCCACTGGCTCCTGGACGCGCGGGTCGAGGAAGGCGCCGGCGATCGCCGGGCCCTCGCGACCGACGAGGGCGACTTCACCTACCGCGAGGTCCGGGCGCTGGCCAACCGGTTCGGCCACCTCCTCCGCGACGAGGGCGTGGACCCCGAGCAGCGGGTGATCGTCTCGCTGCCGGACGGCGCGCCCTTCGTGGGGGCGCTCTTCGGCGCGCTCAAGGTCGGGGCGGCGACCGTGATGGTGAACCCGTCGCTGGACGCCGAGGCGGTGGGCTACTTCCTCGACTACACCCGCTCCCGGGCGGCCGTCGTGGGGCCCGACGCGGCCCCCGCCTTCCGCGAGGCGGCCGGCGGGATGCGCCGTCCGCCCGTCCTGCTGGAGGTCGGCGACCCCGAGACCGACGGGAGGCTCGCCGACGCCCCGGACGAGCTCGAGAACTTCCCCACCCACCGGGACGACCCGGCGGTGTGGCTGTTCAGCGGCGGGACGACCGACCGGCCGAAGGCCGTCGTCCAGTCGCACACCTCCTATGCGAACTCCACCGAGCTGTACGGCAAGGGCGTGCTCGGGCTCGGGCCCGACGACGTGACGATTTCGGTGCCGAAGCTCTACTTCGGCTACGCGATGGGCTCGAACCTCTTCTTCCCCTTCTCGGTCGGCGCCTGCTCGGTGCTGTTCGGGGAGCGGTGCACACCCGGGGCGCTGTTCGAGCGCATCCGACGGCACCGGCCCACGGTGCTGGTGAACGTCCCGACGATGATCAACAAGATGCTCTCCCACCCGGGGGCCGCCGAGGAGGACCTCTCCTGCCTGCGGCTGGCCACCTCGGCGGGCGAGGCGCTCCCCGAGGAGCTCCACCGCCGCTGGGACGAGGCCTTCGGCGTCGAGCTGCTCGACGGGCTGGGGACGGCCGAGATGTGGCACATCTTCCTCTCCAACCGGCCCGGCGACGTGAAGCGGGGCACGCTCGGCAAGCCGGTGCCGGGCTTCGAGGTGAGCCTCCGGGACGAGGAGGGCCGCGAGGTGGAGGACGGCGAGGTGGGCCGGCTCTGGGTGCGCGGGAACTCGCTCGGCCGGGGCTACTGGCAGAAGCCCGAGGCGACCCGGGAGGCCTTCCGCGGCGAGTGGTACGTGTCGAGCGACATGCTGCGGCGGGACGAGGAGGGCTACTACGTCTACGGCGGCCGCGCCGACGACATGCTGAAGGTGAGCGGGAAGTGGTTCTCGCCCTCGGAGCTCGAGAACTGCCTGCTCGGCCATCCGTCGGTGCGCGAGGCGGTCGTCGTCGCGGCCACCACCGACGACGGCCTCACCGAGCCCCACGCCTACGTGGTGGCCGACGGGCCCGGCCCCGAGCTGGCCGAGGAGCTCCAGGGATACGCGAAGGACCAGCTGCAGCCCTACAAGTACCCGCGGGAGGTCGTCTTCCTCGACGACCTCCCGCGCACCCACCTGGGCAAGGTCGACCGGGGCAGGCTCAGCCGCGGCGAGGTCGGGTAGCGGCCGCCGGAGTGTCCGACTTCCCACTCTCCGTGATCCTACCCGTCCTCGCGGGCGTGGAGAGGGCCGATCGCACCCTGGCCTGCCTGCGGGCGCAGACGCGGGAGGACTTCGAGGTGGTGCTGGTCGTCCCGGCGGGCTCGGAGCCGCCGGAGGTGCCCGGTCTCCGGTGCCGCGTCGTCGCGGTCGACGCCGCCACGGCCGCCGAGGCCTACGCGGCCGGCATCCGCCGCGCGGAGGGTCAGGTGGTCGCCCTCGCCGAGGACCACGTCTTCCCGCCTCCCGAATGGGCGGAGCGGCTTCTGGCCGCCCACGAGGGCCCGTGGGCGGCGGTCGGGCCGGCGATGGCCAATGCCAACCCGGCCACGCTCGCGAGCCGCGCCGACCTGGTGCTCAACTTCCTGGAGTGGATCGAGCCGGCGTCGGGACGCGCCGGGGGCCTCCCGCCGCACAACAGCTCTTACGAGAAGGAGACGCTCCTCGAGGTGGCGGGCGACCACCTCGTGGAGGCACTCGCCTCCGAGCGGGTGCTCCACTACGAGCTGGCGGAGCGTGGCCTGTACGTCGACGGCGAGCTCGCCGTCGAGCACGTGAACATGTCGCGGTTGGGACCCTTCCTCCGCCACAAGCTCCTGGGCGGCTGGATCTTCGCGGGACTCCGCTGCGGAGGATGGTCGGCCGGCCGGCGGGCTGCGTTCGCGCTCGGCTCACCCCTGTTGCCGGCGCTGCGCTGGAGCCGGATACTGCCCCGGCTGCTGCGGCTGGAGGAGCGGGGTCGGTACCTGGCGGCCGCCCCGCTGATCATGCTGGGGCTGCTGCTGCACGCCGCCGGAGAGTGCCTGGGCTACCTCACCGGGCCGGAGGCGGCCCGGGCGCGCTACCGCGATTACACGGCCTTCGAGAGCCGGCGCTGGGAGCTGATCACCGAGGCCGACCGGCGGGCGCTGCTCGGAGCCGATGGCCGGGGCTCGGCGTCGGAGAGCTGAGCGTCGGGCTCAGCTCCCCGCGCGGAAGGTCAGGTTCTGCTGCACCCACACGCCGATCGGCCGGTCGCCGGATCGGGCCGGCCGGAACTCCATCTCGCGAGCGACCTCCTCGGCCGCCCGGTCGAGCGCTTCGACCGAGCTCGACTCCTGGACACGCACCTGCGTGACGCTGCCCGTCTCGTCGACGAAGAGCCACAGCGTGACGCTGCCGCCCACGCCGTCGTCGCGGAGCTGCGGCGGATAGCGGTCGAGGAGCAGCCGGCGGACCTCTTCGGCGTTGGCCACGACCGGGTCCTGGTCACGCGGGATCCACCGGGGCCCCGTGGAGGGGGCGGACCGGCTCGGAGGCGGCGGGAGCACACGCCCCGAATCGTCCTCGAGCGAGACGGAGACGGTGGGCTCGGTCGGTTCGGGGCCCTCGTCGATCTCGGGCACCGCGGGACCCTCGATCCGGCCGGGACGCGCCGGTACGACGTCCGCCCGCTCGGCCGCGGCGGAGGAGGCACCGCCGGAGGCCGCGCCGTCGGCGCCGCTCGAGGCGAGCGGAGTCGAGGAGCGTGACGGGGCCGTCGACGTCGACCCCTCGACCTCGTCCCCGGCCGCCGAGTCGGCGGTAGCGGCGAAGAAGGCGGGCCCCGCGCCGTCACCGGCTCCGGTGCTGGCGGCGGCACGGTGCGCGCCGTCGCTCGAACCGCCCAGGCCCGGTACGACCAGCAGGCCCACGAGCAGCGCCGCTGCGCCGACCGCTCCGCTCAGGACCCGGCGCCGCCGGGGCGGATCCCCGAGAAAGTCCAGACCCCGGTCGTCGGAGGCGGAGCCGGCGGCCGGCCGCGGCTCGGGCTCCCGCGCGACGGGCTCGGGCTCCGGATCGAGAGCCGGCGGCTCGGGGGCCGCTTCCTCCGGCTCGGGCTCCAGCGCGACGGGCTCCGGCGTCTTCGGCGTCTCGGAGGGTCCCTCGGAATCACGAGCCTCTTCCGTCGGCTCGGGTTCGGCCTCCGCCCCCGGAGCCGCGCCAGAAGTCTCGGCGGCGGGTTCGATCGTCTCCGGGCGCTCCTCCCGGACGTCGCCGAAACCGTTCGACGCGGCTCCGTCGAGACCCCGCTCGCCTCCCTCGACCTCTCGCAGGTAGTCCTGCCAGGAGCGTCCCCTCGCGTCCGCCGCTCCTGCTTCTGAATCGTCCGCTCGATCCGTCTGGTCGGGATCCAGGTCGCTCATCGTCTCCTTCCTCACCGCTCACGGTGCAGGTGGGCCGGCTCGAAACGGGCGGCAGGGGCACGTGGAGGCCCGATCGGACGAAATGCAACTGCCGTTCTCCAGGCGTCTCTTTCACGCAAAACAATGTCATACAGGGCTTTATAGGTTCATACGTTCGCTCGCGTACCGCGCGCCACTCTGCAACGCGTGCGCTCATCCTGCAAAGGATGCGGTGCCGCTCAGCCCTCGCCCTCCGAACCGTCGCGGAGCCACCCGAGCACCTCGGGTCCCGCGCGCCACGCGTAGGCGGCCAGGATGGCGAGGAAGAGCGCGATCAGGACCCAGTTCGGGATCTCGAGGACCGCCCCGACCCAGAGCAGCACCAGGTACCGGGGAAACCGGGACAGGGCCAGGGCCGTCAGGTAGCGGCGCATCGGGTAGGCGGTGGAGAAGCTCAGGAACTTGAATGGGAAGAACGGCAGCGGCGTGAAGCCGGCGAGCACGAGCGTGAGGAAGGGCCACCGGCGGTAGAGCTCGACCGCCTTCCGGTACAGGCGGTGGTCGCGGTAGCCGCGCAGCGCCCGCAACTGGAGGACGGGCACGAACACGGTGTGGTCCATCCAGCCCGCCACCACGGTGCCCGCGGTCGCCACGCCGGCCGCGATCCAGGCGTTCGCGAACTTGCCGAAGTAGAGGAGCACGGGCTCGTGCGGGAAGATCGAGACGGCCGCGTTGGAGGGGATCGAGTAGAAGGCGAGGTACAGGTAGCTGCGCGACCGGAAGTCGGTCAGCATGAGCACGGAGGTCGCCGCGCCCAGGAGGAGCATCACGCCGCCGGTGATCCAGACGGCCGGCCCGAGAGCGGAGGGTCCCGACGGGGGGCGGTCCCCCGTCACGGGGTCACGTCCCGCCTCCTTCGGATCCCGGCTCGGGCGGCGGCTCCAGGCGCGCGAGACGCCGCAGGTTGCGGACGACCCTTACCGCCAGCAGCCCGGTCATCCCCAGCGCGACCGCCACGCCGGCCAGGTCGAAGACCGTCCCCTGAACGCCGGCGACCTCGAAGGAGAGCGGCCCCACCGTGACGGCCACCGTGTTGAGGGCGATCAGGAGGACGCGGGCCTCGGTGGGCCCGAGCCACCCGTAGCCGAAGCTGAACTCGTCGTACACGTAGGTCTCGAGGTAGACGTTGACGGAGAGCACCAGGTAGCCGATGACGATGGCCAGGCCGACCGAGAGCAGCATGTAGGGGGAGAGCCCGAGGCCCAGCCCGATCGCCACGGTCGAGAAGGCGTCGACGACGTGGTCCAGGTAGAAGCCGTAGCGGGGCCGCTCGATCCCGCGGAATCGGGCGAGCGTCCCGTCCAGGCTGTCGCCGAACCACTGCACGACCAGCCCCGCGCTCGCGGCCCACAGCCAGGCCGGGTCCTGGTTGGTCATCCCGTAGGAGGCGGCGATCCCCGCCGAGGCGACGACGCCGAGCAG
Source organism: uncultured Gemmatimonadota bacterium (assembly GCA_964515425.1). Classification (GTDB taxonomy): domain Bacteria; phylum Gemmatimonadota; class Gemmatimonadetes; order Palauibacterales; family Palauibacteraceae; genus CAYVFM01. Next base: position 9,855 of record CAZEUW010000050.1, read on the forward strand.
CGTCAGGTGGTCGGGGACCACCCGGTCGGGCAGGCGGGCGGCGAGCCAGGGGAGGACGCGCGCCTCGACGCGTCGGAGGAGGAACTCGGACGTGCGCTCGTGCTCCGCCTGCGATCCCTCCTCTCCGCTGCTCACGTCGACTTCCCCACGGTGGGAGCGCACGACCGCTCGGCCGATGCGAGCAGGCCGACGTACCCTAGCTGTCGTTCCCGGGCACGTCGGACACGCTGGCCACGATCTCCTTCCGGCTCGGCAGCCCCGACTCCCGGTGCGCGAGCTCGCCGGCCGCGTCCAGCACCAGCGTCGTGGGGACGCTCGTCACGCCGAAGCGCCCGGCCGCGGACTTCCCGAGGTCGGAGGCGATGTCGAGTCGTATCACGCGCGCGGTGCCTTCCAGGTCCTTCTCGATCCCATTCACGATGGGCTTGGCCGCGAGGCACGTCGTTCAGAGCTTGCCGAAGAACTCCAGCACCAGGGGCTCGCCCCCGCCGATCATGGCGTCGAGCTCCGAGGAGGAGCCGAGCTCCGTCTCCCGGTTCCTGATCAGCAGCCACAGCCCGATCAGGCCGGCGATCACCACCACCGGGACGTCCAGCACGGGGATCTCTATCAGGAGCCAGTCCATCTGCGTGTCTCCTCGGCAGCTCTCGCGTCTCGTGTCGATCGGTGAGAAAGGTACGGTCCGCGCGACGCTCGGACAGGGGACGGCGACGGGACCGGGGCGATAGCGGGTCTACACGCGCCGGCCTGCGGCGCCGGCTCCTCGCCGGGCGGAGGTCCCGGACGTAGATTGATCGCCGCGGGTGACGCCCGCCGGGGCTCGACGCCACGCCGGTCTCCGACCCCCGCTTCCTCCCGCCAGAACCCGATCTCCACGACGACATGATTTCGACAGGAACACCGACCGTCCTCCGCGGCCTCGCGCGCGACCTCGGCGTGTCGGCCTGCCTCCTGGCCGTCGGCTGTGCGTCGACGACGGCCGGGGACGGGACGGCGACGCCGGGGCCGTCCCCGGCCGCCGACGTCGCCTTCATGCGGGGCATGATCCACCATCACGCGCAGGCCGTGGTGATGACCCGCCTGGTGCCCGACCGCGCCGCGAGCCCGGCCGTCCGCCGCCTCGCCGCGCGCATCCTCAACAGCCAGATGACCGAGATCGCGCTGATGGCGGACTGGCTCCGCGATCGGGGCGAGCCGGTTCCGGAGCGCGCGGGTCTCGCCGTCGACGCGGCTCTGGAGGAGGAGACGGGCGATGCGACGTCGGGCGACCTCGAGCCGCCGGGAGGCTGGGACGCGGGACCACAGATGCCCGGTATCCTCTCCGACGCGCAGATGGCGCGTCTCGAGGCGGCCCGCGGGAAGGACTTCGATCGCCTCTTCCTGACCTACATGATCGAGCACCACGAGGGCGCCGTCGTGATGGTGGACCGGCTCGTCGGCGAGCGCGGCGCGGCGCGGGAGGAGTCGGTCTTCCGGCTCGCTTCCGGGATCCGCGCCGACCAGGCCTCGGAGATCGACCGCATGCGGACGATGCTCCGCGACGTGGTGTTGGAAAGCGACGGACCACGATGACCGCCCCACCCCCGGCCGCGGCCGGGGCTCGAACCGAGACCCGAACACCGGACCCACTCATGTCCACGACCCCTCTTTCGACGACCCCCGCGAGCGCCCGCTCGTTCCTGGCGAGCGTGCTCGCGCTGAGCCTCGCCGCATGCGCGTCCGGCACCGGCGGCACGCCCCCGACCGGGGCCCCGACCGCCAGCGCCGAGACGGCCGGTACGGCCGCGCCCCCAGAGCCCGATCCACGCATCGGGCTGGAGGCCGGGCGGTTCGACGCGGGGACGGCCGCCTGGAACATGCGGCTCGTCTCCACGACGGCGACTCCCGAGCCGTACCGGAGCGCCACGCACTCCGACCTGGCGTTCCGGGGAGACCTCGTCATCCAGGGCAACTACGCCGGGATCCTGATCTGGGACGTCTCGGATCCCGCCGAGCCGAGGCTCAGGGCCCGCATCCACTGCCCGGCCTCCCAGAACGACGTCTCGGTGCACGGGAACCTCCTCTTCGTCTCCACCGAGGGGTTGAACAGCCGCGTCGACTGCGGGGACCAGGGCGTGGAGGAGAGCGTGAGCGAGGAACGGATGCGGGGCGTCCGCAACTTCGACGTCGGCTACCTGGACGCGCCCGAGCTGGTGTCCAACGTCCAGACCTGACGCGGCT
>CAZEUW010000051.1:0-9304 GCA_964515425.1 uncultured Gemmatimonadota bacterium
CACGGTTCCGCGGAACCGCACGGGGAGGGTTCCGGTGAACCGCTCCTGGATCGTCGCCTCCGGCGCCTCGCCGAAGGTCCACACCTCCACGACGAGGTCGGGAGCTCCCTTCAGCCACTCGGGTGCGACGATGCCCTTCCGCTCCCACGGTCCGGAGTCGGATCAACGGCCGCTCATCCGCCGCGGCGGCTCCACGGCGCTCGGGTCGGCCCCGGGCGATGTGAGCCCTACTCCGCCCGCGCCGTCTCCTCCCCCCGCATCCACAGCACCACCGCGCCGCACGCGTCGCCGGAGCGCTGGAAGAGCGGCGGGGTCTGGGCCGCGGTCCGGTAGACCTCGATCCCGTTGAGGTCCCGGGCCCGGAGGCCGGTGAGCAGGTCGTCCACCGCCGTCGCGTCCCCGTCTGTCGCGACCACCAGCCGGCCCTGCACGTAGAGGCCGGGCCGGCAGCGGTCCCCGCCGCCCCGGAGCCACACGGTCTGGCACCCGGGCCGGAAAGCGAGGTCCGGGTCCTCGGCGGGCAGCGAGACGTCGGGCCGCGCGATGCCCTCGGTGTCGGTGCGGGCGCCCGCCTCGCCCCCTCGCCGCCGGTCCGGACCGTCCTCGTCCGCCCCGTCGGCGTCCGCCCCCCGGGCGGCCGACCCCGCGCCCGGCTCCCCGCCCGCGGTGAGCGACCGGCCGAAGACGTCGGCGCCGGCCGGGGGCTCGCAGCGGGCCACCGCGACGCCCCGGAGGCTCCGCAGCACGCTCGTCACCGGCCGACCGTCCATCGCTGCGAGGGCGGAGCGGTCGAGGAAGACGCCGCCTCCCCCCGTCCGGCGCCGCCAGAAGCCCGACACCGGCTCCTCGTGGCGCGTGCCCGACGCGGCGACCTGGAGCTGCTGCGACTTCATCGGGTCGACCTCGACCTCGAACGTCAGCTCGACCACGTCACTGGCGGCGAGGTCCATGGCGAGCGGCTCGGAGGCGAGCCCCATGTAGCGGAGCTCGACGGTGTGTCGGCCGGGCGGGAGGTGGTCGGCGTGGAAGGCGCCGTCTTCGGCGGTGACCATCGTGTAGTCCGCCTCGAGGAAGCGGACGGCCACGTCGGGCATCGGCGCCCCCCGGGCCGGGGAGCGGACCGTCCCGAACACGATCGCGTCCTGGACCGCCTCGGCGTCCTGGCCCGAGGCCGGCCCCGGCACGGACAGGGCCGCCGCGCCCGCCAGCCCCGCGAGCGACGCCACCAGGGCCGTCCGCACATGGCTCGACGTACCGTGCGACGCAGCGGGTCGGACGGCGAGGGCGGAAGGCCGGTCGGTGGCGGGTTCGCCGGACATTCGGAACGCTCCGTGAGACGGGAGTGGGACCGGCGCCGCCCGGCGTTCCGGGGCGTTGGCGGCGGCGCGGGGCCCGGCGGCCGTACGGGCCACCTGATAGGATAAGCATGGGAGCGGGACCTCGGTCGAGTCAACCGACGCCCGCGACGGACCTCGTCCCAGCGACGCTCACGAACCGGGAGACACGATGACACGACGCGCCCTCGCCCTCGCCGCCGCCGGGCTCGTGGTCGGTGCGGCCGCCCTCGCCGCCCACGACCTGTTCCTCAAGCTCGAGAGCTACTTCCTCGAGCCGAACGCCGGGGCGACCGCCTGGCTCATGAACGGGACCTTCGAGCGGAGCGAGGCCGTCGTGGCCCGCGACCGCATGGCGGACGTCCGCCTGGTGGGGCCGGGGCCGGAGGCGGCCGAGCGCCTGCCGCGCACGGCCTGGCGCGACACGGCGCGCCGGTCGCTGGTCTCCTTCGAGACGGGCGAAGCCGGCACCTGGGTCCTCGGCGTCTCCACCCGCCCCCGGCCCATCGAGCTCTCCGGCGACGAGTTCGACGCCTATCTCGAGCACGACGGCATCCTCGACGTCCTGGAGGCCCGGCGCGAGGCGGGCCGGCGGGACACGCTGGTGCGGGAGATCTACGCGAAGCACGTGAAGGCGGTGCTCCAGGTCGGAGACGCCCGATCGGAGGGCTGGCGGGCCGAGCTCGGTTACCCGGCCGAGATCGTGCCCCTGGCCAATCCCTACGACCTGGGCGCCGGCGACGAGCTGCCCGTCCGGGTGCTGGTCGGCGGCGAGCCGGCGGCCGGCCAGCTCGTGTACGGGGCCTGGGAGGGCTTCTCTCCGCCCGAAGACGCCGGCCCCGGGGAGCGGGAGCCCGTGCGGGTGCGCACCGACGGGGAAGGCGTCGCTCGCGTCCCCCTCGAGGCGCCGGGCCGGTGGTACGTGCGCCTGATCCACATGCGGCGCGCGCCCGACGACCCGGAGGTCGACTACGTCTCCGAGTGGGCGACCCTCTCCTTCGAGGTGCGCTGAGGGGCGAGGAGCCGCGAGGTCCCCTACCGCCAGCCCTCGGCCGTCTCGCGCGCCCAGTCGGCGAAGCTCCGCGGCTCGCGCCCGAGGATGCGGCGCGTGGCCTCGAGGTCGCGCGCGCTGGCGACGAGCCCCTCCTCCTGGAAGAGCTCGTACATGAGCCGGAAGTCGTAGACCATCCAGGCGGGGAGCGTCCGGACCGCCTGCTCGCTCCAGGCGTCCAGGTCGTCGCCCCCGTAGGCCACCTCCCGCCCCAGCGCCTCCGACCAGGCGCGGGCGCAGTCCTCCCCGGAGAGCGGCTCGGGGCCCACCAGCGGATAGACCTCGCCCACGTGGCCGGCCTCGGTGAGCGCGATCGCCGCCGCCTCGGCGATGTCGGCGACGTCGACCCGCGAGGCGCCCACGCTCCCCAGCGGCTGGGGGTAGACGCCGTGCTCGACGATGGGCTCCCGCAGCCAGAGGTCGTTCTGGAAGAAGTTGTTGGGCCGGAGCACCGTGTGCGGCAGGCCGGACTCGGACAGCGCCCGCTCGACCCCGATCTTGGAGGCGAAGTGGGGGACGTGGGCGCCCGCCTCCACGTGGTGCACCGAGAGGTAGACGACGCGGTCGGCGTCGGCCCGCTTCGCCTCCGCGACCGCCGCCAGCCCCTCCTGCAGCTCGGTGGGCGCGACCGCGTTGAGCAGGAAGAGGCGGTCGAAGTCCCGGAAGATCTCGCCGTAGGTGGTCGGGTCGGCCAGGTCCCCGACCACCCCCGACGCCCCGTCGGGGAGCTCCTCGAGCTTCTCCTCCGACCGGCTGACCACGCGGACCTGCTCGCCGCGGCCGACCAGCTCCTCGACCACGGCGCTCCCCACCGTTCCCGTGCCGCCCAGTACGAGATGTCGCATGGTGCTTCCCCTCGTGTCGGTTGACGATGTGACCTCGCACGATCTTCGAGACCGCGCAAATCCTGACTGCGAATCCCGTTCCCCGAGTGCATGCGCCCCCGCGATCGACGGAGCCCCCCCTCGACGCGAGCCCGCGGGCCGCCTAACCTCCCGCCCATGATCCTGCTCACCGGCGGCGCCGGCTTCATCGGCACGAACACCCTCGAGGCGCTGAACCGCCGCGGCCGCGAGGACGTCCTGGTCGTCGACCACCTGGACCACCCGGCCAAGCGGCGCCACCTGGAGCGGTGCCGGCACGCCGGCGTCGTGGAGCGCGACGCGTTCTGGGACTGGCTCGAGGACCGATCCGACCCGGACTTCGAGGCGGTCGTCCACCTGGGCGCCTGCTCCGACACCCGGGAGACGGACGTCGCCTTCCTCCAGCGGGTGAACGTGCGCTACAGCCAGCGGCTCTGGGAGCTGTGCGCCGAGCGGGGCATCCCCTACGTGTACGCCTCCAGCGCCGCCTGCTACGGCGACGGCTCCCTGGGCTTCTCCGACGACCACGACCGGGTGCCGCTGTACGAGCCGCTCAACCCCTACGGGCGCTCGAAGCAGGCGATGGACGAGTGGGCGCTGGAGCGGGCCGCCGAGGGCGAGGCGCCGCCCACCTGGGCGGGCCTGCGTTACTTCAACGTCTTCGGCCCGCACGAGGAGCACAAAGGCGACATGGCGAGCGTCGTCCACAAGAAGGTGCCCGAGGCCGTCGAGACGGGCCGGATCACGCTCTTCCGGAGCCACCGGGAGGGCTGGGAGGACGGCCGCCAGCGGCGCGACTTCGTCTTCGTGGAGGACGCGGTGGACGCGACCCTCTGGTTCCTCGAGGGCGACGGCGGGCCGCTGGCCGACGGCGGAGCGCCGACGGACGGGGGCGCGGAGGCGGGAGCGCGGCGCCCGTCGGGCATCTACAACGTCGGGACCGGCACCGCCCGCACCTTCGACGACCTCGCCGGCGCGGTCTTCGCGGCCCTCGGCCGGGAGCCGCGGATCGTCTACGAGGCGATGCCGGAGGACCTCCGACCGCGCTACCAGTACCATACGGAGGCCGAAACGGATAAACTTCGTGGGGCGGGGTACGATCGATCGTTCCACTCCCTGGAGGACGGCGTGGCGAGCTACGTGAGCTGGTGGAGGGCACGGGACTGATGGTCGAGTGCGCTTTGCCCGTGGCGGCGGGCGTGGTGCTGGTCTCCCTGATCGGCTACGGAGCGCTCTGGATCGCCTCGGGCCTCCCCGAAGCGATCGAGACGGCGATCTGCCTCATGGTGGGGATGATGACGGCGGTCGTCGCCGCCCCGCCCGAAGCGGCGAACGTCGACCAGGTGATGGTCTACAGCCTGGTCTCCGGCGTCGTCGTGGCCGCCGCGGTGGGCCGCTGGCGGCTCAGTCCCATGTTCACGCGGGCGGCCACCCACGGGCTCGGCTTCGCGGGCGTCCTGATCCTGCTCGCGCCCTACGTCGCGAACGCGCCCTCCGGACCGACGGGCGACCTGCAGACCGGCCATTACATCATCGCCTCCATCGTCCGCGCCTTCAGCGAGGGCGTGCTGAACGTCACCACCGGCGTCGGCTTCGGCTGCTGAAGCTCCGGCCGCCGAGCGTCCGCGAGCGAGGGGGATCCCGATGACGACGCGCCACGCCGCCGGACTCCTCGCGATCGTTCTGGCCGCGGGCGCCTGCGCCTCCTCCGGCACCGGGGGGAGCGAGGTATACGAAGTCTCCCGAGTCGACCGCGCCCCGGAGCTCGTCGGCTGCGCCGAATACGCCGAGCCGCCGGCCGCCCCGTCCGCGTCGGGCGTCGAGGTCCGCTTCGTGGTGGACGAGCGCGGCGAGGTGCTGCCCCAGACGGTGCAGGCGCGGGGCGACCTCGGCCAGCACGGGGGCGCCGACACCAGGGAGATGATCGCCACGGCCGAGCGGCACGCCGCGGACTGCCAGTTCCGGCCGGGCGTGCACGACGGCCGGCCCGTCGCGGTCCGGATGACGATGGAGTTCTACTACCCGGAGCTCTTCCGCCGGGGGAGCTGAGCGGCGGCCGGGGCGCCGCGGCGGACCCCCCTCACCCGAACGTCACCAGCGCCACCACCTGCGTCGACGGCGCGTCGGGCACCGGGGTGTCGTCGGGCGGCGCCAGCGCGACCGCGCCGTCGTCCGTGCGGATCCCGATCGCGGTCTCCCCCGCGGCGGCCGCCGCGCGCCGGACGCCGGAGAAGGGCACGCCCGAGGACCGCTCCAGCCCGTAGGCGGCGAGCGGCCGGAAGGTGATCTCGGCCCCTCCGGCCGTGAACAGCTCCTCGAACACGGTCCGCAGCTCCCGCCGGAGGGCCACGTGCGCGAGCATGTGGCTCATCACGAGGGGGCTGATGAGGACTTCGGTGCGGCTCCGGTCCACCAGCGGCACGTTCTCGGGGTCGAGCAGCTCCATCAGGACGTGGGGTCCGGGACCCCCGTCCCCTCCACGCCCGGGCAGCAGCTCCTGCAGGAGGAGGGCCCCGACCACCGTGCGCGCGTCCGACTCCTCCTCCGCCCTCAGCCGGTCGCTCCCGAGCATGACCACGGCGTCGTAGCCCGCTGGCTTGAGGGCCAACAGGTCCGACGGATCGGTGAAGTCGGCCTCCGCGTGGCTCACCGTGACCCGATCGGAGAGGCCACCGTGGCGCTCGACCGCCTGCTCGCGACGCGACGCCGGGACGGTCGACACCACCCGCACGTCGTGGCGCTCGTCCGTGTAGGTGCCGAGCTCGGCCAGCAGGGCCGGGGCGCGGCGGTTCCAGCCCAGCAGCAGGAGGCGGCGCTCGGCCGCGCCGGTCCGATATCCCCCCGTCTCGCCGCGCTTCCACGGGGATCCCTCCGGCGCCGCCGCCGCGCCCGCGCGCTCGTAGCTTTCGGAGAGCACGACGTAGCGGTCGTCCGCCCGGGTCTGGAAGCCCGGCGGCGGGTTGAGGTGGGGACGGTAGCCGTCGTCATCGTGCCGCACCACGCCCAGCAGCACCCCGCCCGGAAAGGCGGGCACGAGCGCCTCGAAGGCGCTCCCCGCCAGCTCCGGGGCCTCGCGAAGGTAGAGCTCGGCGCCCTCGCCGTGGCTCAGCAGGGGGGCGTAGACCCGGCTGAGGCCGGGATGGCGGACGTTCTGCGCCACCAGGCGGCTGATGACCGCGTCGCTGGCGAGCACCTCCAGATCGCCGGGATAGGCGCTGCGGGCGGCGTCCGCCCTGCGGCCGTCGAACAGCTCGGCCACCGTGTAGGGCAGGTCGCCCCGTGCCTCCCCGGAGCTTCCCTCCTCGGGCTCGCTCGCCAGCGAGAGGAGCGTCTTGAGGGTGCGGACGTCGCCCGACGCCGCTCCGGTGAGCTGGAACTCCGAGCCGGGGATGATGACGACCGCCGCGTTCCGGTAGTCGCCCCGCGCGAGGTGCTCCATCCGGATGGCGCTCCCCGACCGGAGCGTCACCTTCCGCTCGTCCCACGCCTCGCCCACGGCATCCCTGAGGTCCTGGATCCGGGCGGCGTCGACCTGCCGGGCCAGCACGACCACGTGCAGCTCGCGGGCGCCGTGGCGGTGGAGGAAGCGCCGCACCCGGCCCTCCGACAGCAGCAGCTCCTCGACCAGCGACTCGGTCCGGTTGGTCCAGTCCAGCACGAGGACGTGGCCGTCGCGGGCGACGGGGGTCAGGCCCGCCTCCAGCCGTGCCATGCGGGCGTTCAGCCACTGGGTCATCACGGCGACCAGCGCGCCGAGGAACACGACGTAGCCGGCCACGGTGAGCACGGTGGAGAGCAGCCGGTTGACCGCTCCCACGTCGTCCCCCAGGTAGCCCGGGTCGGTGAGCCTGAGGAAGGCCCACCACACGGCCTCGCCGAAGTCGCCGAAGCCGGTGCCCCACCACAGCACGAGCGCGCCGCCCGCGACCGAGATGAGGCCGATCCCCGCCGCGACGAGCATGAGGCGGTACTGCGCACCCCGGACGATCCAGCGCTCGAGCCGGTAGGTGAAGCGGTGCCAGAGACGCTCGATCACGGTCGGCCCTCCGCTCGACGGGTCCCGTCCTGGTGGCTACTCGGTCTCGACCTGCGGGGGGCGCTCGCCCGCCTCCGTCTCCTCCCAGGGGACGAGCGACGGGTCGTGGCAGACGAGCTCCACCACGTTGCCCTCGGGATCGCGCACGAAGAGCGCCCGCGACCGCATCCAGCGGAACTGGGCCGTCACGACCTCGAGGCCCAGCCCCTCGAGCCACTCCTTCTCCTCCCGGTAGGCGGAGAGCGGGATCCGGAAGGTGACGTGGTCCAGGGTGGAGAGGCCCGCCGGCCCCGGACCGCCCCGGGCGTTCGCCCACGGCCAGGGCCGCTCGGCGCGGGCGATCAGGGCCAGCACCGGGGGCGGCGCCGCCTCGGGGTCGATCGACAGGTCGGCCTCGTCGTCCCCGCCGCCCGGATCGCCCTCGGATCGCCCGTCGCCCCCGATTCCCGCCGGTCGCCGCGGCGGCGCCGCCCCCGACTCGTCGTCCGCGACGCCGAGGCCGCTCGCCGCCTCGTCCTCGGGCGACCACCGCCGGACGGCCAGGAAGACGTAGCCGGGGTACTCGCGCCAGCGGACGAGACCGAAGGCCTTCTGGTAGAAGCGCGCCATCGACTCCAGGTCGTCGACCCGCAGGCCGACCTCGGCGAAGCCCGTGACCGAGGTGCCCAGAGAAGAAGAGGACATGCCGATCTGCTTTCGTTGCGTGAGGGGAGCGCGGCGCGTCGGGTCAGGGGCAAAGGATGGGGCGAAGCCGGTCCGGGCGCGAGGGTCGGGCGCGAGGGCGGGGCGGCCCGCGTCCGGTGCGGCGGCCCCGTTGGCGCGACGCGGCGCGGATCGGTAGCGTGGGCGACATGAGCGATCGCGAGGCCGTGAGCCTGCGGGATCCCGGCCGGATCACCGTCGAGGAGTCCCCCTACAACGCCGAGGTCGAGCTCGGGTCCCTGGCGGACCCGCGCGGCCGTCGGGGTGCCTTCTACGTCCGGACCCACTTCGACGTCCCGGCCGGCGACGAGGAGGCCCTCCGCCTGCGCGTGGGCGGCGCCGTCGAGCGCCCCCTCGAGCTCACGCTGGAGGAGCTCCGGGGCCGGCCGACCCGGACCCTGGAGGTGACCCTGGAGTGCGCGGGCAACGGCCGGCGGCTGATGGACCCCCGGCCGGGCGGCACCCCCTGGGGGCTCGGGGCCGTGAGCACCGCCGCCTTCACGGGCACCCCCCTGGCGGGCGTGCTGGAGGAGGCGGGCCTCGCGCCGGAGGCGGTCGAGCTGGTGGCGGCGGGGGCGGACGAGGGCGAGCTGCCCGGCGGCGATCGGGGCCCCTACGCCCGGAGCCTGCCGCTCGAGGCGGCCCGCGCCCCCGACGTCCTGCTCGCGTGGGCGATGGACGGCGAGCCGCTCCCGCCCGAGCACGGGGCGCCGCTGAGACTGGTCGTCCCGGGCTGGTACGCGATGGCCTCGGTCAAGTGGCTCGCGCGGCTCGAGGTCGTCACCGAGCCCTTCCTCGGCCCCTACCAGGCGCTCCGCTACGTCTACGTGGGCGAGGAGGGGACGCCCCACCGCCTGCCGGTCACGCGGACGCGCGTGCGTTCGCTGATCGCCCGTCCGGCCGACGGGGCCTCGCTCCGGGCCGGGGAGGAGGTCGTGCTCGCCGGCAGCGCCTGGTCGGGCCTCCGGCGGGTGGAGCGGGTGGAGGTGAGCACCGACGGGGGCGGCTCGTGGGCCGAGGCCGAGCTCGGCGAGCCCGCCGGACCGCACGCGGCCGCGCCCTGGCGCTACCGCTGGACGCCCCGGAGCGCGGGGTCGGCCGAGCTGGTCGAGCGGGCGACCGACGACGCCGGCGACCGCCAGCCGCTCGCGTCCCGCTGGAACCGCTTCGGGTACGGGAACAACGTCGTCCACCGGGTGGCGGTGGAGGTGCGAGGCTGAGGCTGGGAGCCTCCGGCACGTTGGTGGGCTGCGCGTTCGCGATGGTGGGCTCCGCGTCGACGACGGTGGGCTCCGCGTCGACGACGGTGGGGTGCGCG
>CAZEUW010000051.1:9404-12048 GCA_964515425.1 uncultured Gemmatimonadota bacterium
GGTGGGCTCCGCGTCGACGACGGTGGGCTCCGCGTCGACGACGGTGGGGTGCGCGGCTTTCGAGCTGTACAGCGTACGGCACCGTACACCCTGTACGCGTACAGCTCTATGGTGCCGGAGGGCACACCAGGGCGTCCGGCACCTCCCGCTCTCACGTGCCGCTGGTTCCGTGGTCGCTTCACAGGTCGCTGGACCCTGGACGCCCCGCCGACCGCGAGCCTAACTTAGGACGACGTAACGCGTGCCGCGGCCGCGCGAGCCTCCGCCCGTGGCAGGCCCGGGGCCCGACGGCCGTCACCCCCGACGCACACGGCAGGAGAGGCACCTATGAGCTACGCGAACCCCGACGCCCTGGTCACCACGGAGTGGCTGGCCGCGCGGCTGGACGATCCCACGGTCCGACCGATCGAGGTGGACGAGGACACCGACGCCTACCACCGGGGCCACATCCCCGGCGCCGTCGGCTGGGACTGGAACGCCGACATGCACCACGCGGTCCGCCGCGAGTACGTCGACCAGGAGGAGCTGGCCGACCTCCTGCGCGACGCCGGCGTGGACGACGACACCACGGTCGTGCTCTACGGCGGCAACAACAACTGGTTCGCGGCCTACGCCTACTGGCTGCTGAAGATGCGCGGCTTCGAGAACGTGCGTCTGCTGGACGGCGGCCGCGTGAAGTGGGAGCGGGAGAAGCGCCCCCTGACCACCGACGTCCCCGACCTGCCGGCCGGCGAACTCTCCGAGCTCAGCCACGAGCGGCCCGAGATCCGGGCGCTCCGCGAGCACGTGCTGGACCGCGTGGGCGGCGACCGCACCGCCTTCGTGGACGTGCGCTCGGCGGAGGAGTTCTCCGGCGAGAAGCTGGCGCCGGACCACCTCCCGCAGGAGCAGCCCTACGTGGGCGGCCACGTCCCGGGCGCCCACAACATCTCCTGGTCGAAGGCCGCGCAGGAGGACGGCACCTTCCGGCCGGTCGAGGAGCTCAGGGAGCTGTACGGCGAGGTGCTCGACTCGCCGGAGGCGGTGGCGTACTGCCGCATCGGCGAGCGGGCGGCCCACACCTGGTTCGTGCTCCACGAGCTGCTCGGCCACGAGCGGGCGAGGAACTACGACGGCTCCTGGACCGAGTACGGCTCGATGGTGAACGTGCCGGTCGAGCGCGGGCCGTGAGACGATGCTCTTCCGCCAGATCTCCGACCCCGGGCTCGCACAGTACGCCTACCTGATCGGCTGCCAGCAGACGGGCGAGGCGCTCGTCGTCGATCCCGAGCGGGACGTGGACCGCTACCTGGAGGCGGCCGCGTCGGAGGGCCTCCGGCTGGTCGCCGCGGCCGAGACCCACGTGCACGCCGACTTCCTCTCGGGCTGTCGCGAGCTGGCCGATCGCGGCTGCACCGTCTACCTGTCCGACGAGGGGGGGGAGGACTGGCGCTACCGGTGGCCGGACGAGACCGACGGCGAGGTGGTCCTCCTCGCCGACGGGGACGTCTTCCGGGTCGGCAGCGTGGAGCTGACGGCGCTCCACACCCCGGGCCACACGCCCGAGCACGTGAGCTTCCTCGTCACCGACCGCGGGGCCGGCGCGGACCGCCCGATGGGGATCCTCTCGGGCGACTTCCTGTTCGTGGGCTCGCTGGGGCGCCCCGACCTCCTCGAGACGGCCGCCGGCCAGGCCGGGGCCATGCGTCCGGCCGCCGAGCAGCTCCACGCGTCGCTGGACCGGCTGACGGAGCTGGACGACTGGCTCCAGGTCTGGCCCGGCCACGGCGCCGGGAGCGCCTGCGGCAAGGGGCTGGGCTCGGTCCCGGACAGCACGCTCGGCTACGAGCGCCGCTTCAACCCGGCGATCGACGCGGCGCGACGCGGTCTGGAGCCCTTCGTCGAGTCGATCCTGGCCGACCAGCCCGATCCGCCCCTCTACTTCGCGCGGATGAAGCGGCTGAACCGCGACGGCCCGCCACTGCTGGGCGAGCTGCCCCGCCCGCGCCGGCTCGAGCCGGAGGAGCTGGCGGCGCTCGTCGCCGCCGATCGGTCGGACCGGGAGGATGCGGACGGCGCCGACGACGGCGTGCAGCTCCTCGACGCGCGGCGCGACCGGTCGGCCTTCATGGCCGCCCACCTCCGGGGCTCGCTCTACGCGTCCCCGGCGGAGGACTTCACCGCCGTCGCCGGCTCCTACCTGGACCCGGAGCGGCCGGTGGCGCTGATCGTGGCCGAGGAGGACCGCGAGGAGGCGGTCCGGGCGCTGGTCCGCGTGGGCGTGGACCGGGTCGAGGGCTGGGCCCCGCCCGACGCGCTCGAGGCGCTCGCCGGCGGCGACGCGCTCGTCTCGCTGCCCACCGCCCACACGCTGGAGCTCGACGAGCTGCAGGAGGAGGGTGCCCTCGTGGTGGACGTGCGCCGGACCGAGGAGTACCGGAGCGGCCACGTGCCGGGGGCCGAGCTCGCCCCGCACGTCCGGCTGCCGGAGCGGCTGGACGACCTCCCGGCCGACCGGCCCCTCGCCGTGCACTGCCGGAGCGGCAACCGGTCGTCGGCGGCCGCCGCCTACCTCGCCTCCGAGGGCCGTGACGTCGTCTACGTCGACGGCCTCTTCGCCGACTGGACGGAGGCCCATCCCGACCGGGTCGAGCGCGGCGACGGC
>CAZEUW010000052.1:0-4403 GCA_964515425.1 uncultured Gemmatimonadota bacterium
CCTTCCGGGCGCGCGCCAGCATCTCCTCCTGCTCCTCGCGGGCCTCCTCGAGGATGTCCTGGCGCAGCCGCTCGCCGGCCTCGCGGCCCTCCTCGATGAGGTCGCGGACCTCCTGGCGGGCCTCCTCCAGCTCCCGCTTGCGCTCCTCGTGGAGGCGCTTCGCCTCCTCGCGCTCCTCGCGGGCCTCGTCGATGGCGTCCTGGATCTTCCGGCGCCGCTCCTCGAGCCCGCCGGCGATCATCGGGAAGACCCACTTCGCCAGCACCGCGAGGGTGAGGAGGAAGAGGATCCACGTCCAGACGATCAGCCCGACGTCGACCGAGAAGATCTCGGAGCCGGCCTGCAGTGCTTGGAGGGAGCCGGGCGCCGCGACCAGCGCCAGGGCGGCCGCCGCGGCTCCCCTCGAGAGGGCCGCGGAGGCGGCCCGCGGCGATCGTGTCACTTGATGAAGCCCGCGATCACCAGACCGAAGAGCGCCACGCCCTCGATGAGCGCCGCGAGGATGATGGCGCCGGTCTGGATCTGCGCGGCGGCCTCGGGCTGGCGCGCCATGGCCTCGGCCATGTTGCCGCCGATGCGGCCGATGCCGATGCCGGCTCCGATCACGACGATGCCGGCGCCGACGATGGCGATCCCGGCCCCGATGTCCCCGCTGCCTCCGGCGGTCTCCTGCAAAAGCATGAGCATGTTCAGCATTCGTTGGTCTCCCTTCTCTCTGTACCGCGTCCACGCCGTGGTCGGCGCTGCCCGTCGCCCCTCAGTGGGCCCGGATCAGTCCGATGAATACGGCCGTGAGAATCGCGAAGATGTACGCCTGCAAGAACGCGACGAAGATCTCCAGGAACATCACGAAGAGTCCCAGGAGGAGCGGACCGACCACCGCCACCAGCGACGGGCCCACGGAGAAGCCCCCGTAGGTGATGATCAGGCCCAGCAGCGACAGCAGGACGAAGTGCCCCGCCGTCATGTTGGCGAAGAGCCGGACGGCGAGCGCGAACGGCTTCGCCAGCTTCCCGATGATCTCGACCGGCGTCATGATCACCATCATGATCGCCCGGCCGACCGGGTTGAGCCCTTCCGGTGCGTAGAAGATCGTGCCGAGGTAGCCCTTCGGCCCCAGGGCCTGGTAGCCAGCGACCTCGATCACGACCATGGAGACGAACGCCAGGGCGGAGGTCACCATGATGTTGGAGGTGGCCGTCGCGCCGAACGGCACGAGCCCGAGCAGGTTCGCATAGAGGATGAAGAAGAAGAGGGTGATCACCAGGGGGACGAACCGCTCGCCCCCGTGGCCGACGTTCGAGAGCGCCACCTCGTCCCGGAGGTAGAGGTAGAAGGCCTCCATGGCGTTGAGGATGCCGCCGGGCGCCTCTCCCCCCTGGTCGAGCTTCCGCGCCTGCCGGGCCGCGGCCCACATCGTCGCGATCGTGAGCAGCGACGCCAGGAAGAGGAAGACGACGTGCTTCGAGATCGAGAGGTCGATCGTCAGCCCCGCCACGTGCAGCGGGGGGAACTCGGGCAGGTGGACGGTCGTGAAGCCGAGCTCGAGGGACTGGTCGTCGGTGATGTGGTGCATCATGGCCTCGGTGCCCCAGCCCTCGGCACCGTGCTCTCCGCCGTGCGCCGCCTGGGCGCCCGACGCCGCGCCGTGACCCCCCTCGGCCTCCGCGCCGCCGCCGTGCTGCTGCAGCGAGGCGAGCAGCGCTCCCACCGTCGCGATCATCGTGTCGTCCCGTCTCCCGCGTCGCCGCGTCCGGGCCCCGTCGAGTGGAGCCAGAACGCCTCCATGGTCAGGTATCCGAGCGCCGCCCCGGCGTAGGCCAGCAGCGTCGTCGGACGATCGAGGCGCGCCGTTCCGGCGGCCGCCGCCAGGACCGCCAGCCCCCCGAGCCGGGCGGCCATGCCGCCGATCCAGCTCCGGGTCGCGTCGCGCCCCGCGGCCAGGTCCCCGGTGAGGACCCACCAGGCGGCCGCCTGGACCAGCCAGGCCGAGCCGATCCCGGCCGCCGTCTCCGCGCGTCCGGCCGCGCCGGACGCCGTCAGGGCGAGTCCCGCCCCGAGGCCGAGCACCGCCGCGGCCGCCAGGTAGGCCGCCCGGGCGCCGGGCGTCACGCGTCGCTTCCCGGGCCCGCGTCGTCCGGCGGCCGGTCGCCGTCGGCTCCGTCGCCCTCGGCGGTGAGCTTCCGGATCATGCTGTAGAAGGCGGCTCCGAAGCCCAGGAACACGCCCGTCAGCACGAAGAGCGGTCCCGTCCCGAGCCGCTCGTCCAGGAGCGTCCCCAGCCAGCCGAACAGGGCGGTGGAGGCGGCGATGGTGAGCCCGTGCCCCCCGTAGCGGCCCAGCTCGGAGGCCAGGGCAGGCGCTCCATCGCCGTCGTCGGCGTCCGGTCCTCGGCTGGAAGGGGATGACGGCGTCACCGTCGCGGTACGCTCCTCGCCCGTCGGAGCAGGCTGATGGTAGCCGCTTGTGAAAAATTTCGCAAGCCCGTTCGAGCTTGACGATCGGGGGGCCGGAAATCAGCTTCTCACCTGCCCGAACGCGCCCTCGTCGGGAGGCCCTGGGTTCGCAAGGAGCGGGCCGTCGGCGGGCACCGTCGGCGCGGGCCCACCTCCGGCACGGAAGCCGCGTCTGGGACTCCGACGATGATCGGCACCGCCCTCCTCTTCGTCCTGCTCCTCGCCCTCTCGGGCTTCTTCTCCGGCTCCGAGATCGCCATCTTCTCGCTGACGCAGGCGAGGGCCCGCTCGCTCGCGGACGAGGGGCGGAAGGGCGCCGCCGCCCTGGTGGACCTCAAGTCCACCCCGGACCGGCTCTTGATCACGATCCTGATCGGGAACAACGTGGCCAACATCGCCGCGGCGTCGCTCGCCACCTGGATCGCGACGCGGGCGATGGGATCGGCGGGGGTGGGGCTGGCCACCGGCCTGGTGACGCTGCTCGTCCTCTTCTTCGGCGAGATCACGCCGAAGAGCTACGCGGCCGCCAACGCGACCCGCCTCGCCCTGCTGGCCGCCCCGCCCCTCCGGGTCATGTCGCGCGTCCTCTTCTTCCTGGTGGAGCCCCTCGCCATGTTGACGCGCAGGATGCTGCCGCGGCAGGGCCGCCGGCCGGGCGTCACCGAGGGCGAGATCCGGCGCATGACGCAGATGGGGCACCTCGCCGGCGCGATCGAGGAGCACGAGCGCCAGCTCATCGAGCGTGCCTTCCAGCTCGACACCACGCGGGTGTGGGAGGTGATGATCCCGCGCGTGGACGTCTTCGCCTGGGAGGCCGACCAGCCGCTGCTCGGCATCGTGGCGGAGCTGACCACGGTGCCCTACAGCCGCGTCCCGGTCTACCGCGAGTCGCTCGACGACGTGGTCGGCATCCTCTACCTGAGGGACGCCTACCAGGCCCTGGTCGCCGGGCGCGACGACCTGACGCTGGGGGAGCTGGCCCGGGAGGCGTTCTTCATCCCCGAGACCCTCACGCTGGTGGAGCTGCTGGGCGAGTTCCAGTCGCGCCGGATGCACCTGGGCATCGTCGTCGACGAGCACGGCGGCACGGACGGCATCATCACCCTGGAGGACCTGCTCGAGGAGCTCGTCGGCGAGATCGAGGACGAGCTCGACACGCCCGAGGAGACGATGATCCGGGTGCACCGTGACGAAGTCCTCGTGGAGGGGTCCACCGACCTGCGGAAGATCAACCGCTTCTTCGACACCGACCTCCCCGCCGTGGAGCACCGCTCGCTGAACGGCTACCTGCTGGAGGAGCTCGGCCGCGTGCCCGACGCGGGAGAGACGCTGGAGCGGGAGACCCTCCGGATCGAGGTCCTGGGAGCCAGCGACACGCAGGTCACCCGAGCGCGCGTCTCGCGAGCGAAGGCGTCCCCCTCCGCCGGGGAGACGGGCGCGGACCGGAGCCGGGCCGCCGGGGACGCCGCGACGTGACGGGGGCGGACGTCGCGGTGGTCGGCGGCGGCGTCGCCGGCGCGGCCGTCGCCGTCGCCGCCCGCGAGGCCGGGGCCGACGTGCTGGTCGTCGACCGCGACGGCGTCGGCGGACACGCGACCGCGGCCTCGGCCGGGATGCTCGCCCCGCAGTACGAGGCCTCCGGGCCGGACCCCCGCTTCCGCCTCGCCGTCGCGGCGCGCCGGGCGCACGAGACCTTCCTCGCCCGCGTCGAGGAGCTGAGCGGCCGGCGCGTGGAACGGCGCTTCGCGGGGATGCTCGTGGTCGACCGCGACGGGGCCGAGCACGGGGAAGCGCACCGGACGGCCGAGTGGCAGACCGAGGCCGGGCTCCGGGCCGAGGTGGTCGAGGTCGACGAGGCCGCGCGCCGCCAGCCGGGCGTGAGCCCGGACGCCCGCTCGTACCTCTGGCTGCCGGACGAGGGGCACGTCGACAGCCAGGCCCTGGCCG
>CAZEUW010000052.1:4503-12037 GCA_964515425.1 uncultured Gemmatimonadota bacterium
CGCTACCTGGTGCCCCGGAGCGGCGGGCCGCTGGCCGGCTCCACCATGGAGGACGCCGGCTTCGAGCCCCGGACCACGGAGGAGGGGGTGGCGGCGATCCGCGGGTCCGCCGGGCGGCTGCTGCCCGCCCTCGCCGACGTCGAGCCGGAGGAGCGCTGGGCGGGGCTCCGTCCCGTCACCCCGGACCGATGGCCGGTGCTCGGCCCCGACCCCGGACTCGGAGGCCTGCACTACGCGACCGGATACGGCCGCGACGGCATCCTCCTGGCGCCGGCGGCGGGGCGGATCGTGGCCGAGCTGGCCCTGAGCGCGGCGACCGAGACCGATCCGGACTGGCGGCCCTTCGCGGTGGACCGCTTCGGCGCCTAGATCAGCCCCACGTACCAGCCGACCAGCCGGTCGCCCGCCAGGTAGGCGACCGACCCGCCGAAGGCCAGGAAGACGCCGAAGGGGACCTCCTTGCCCGTGCGGAGGCTCACCGGCCCGAAGACCACCGAGCCGGCGACGGCGCCGAGGAAGATCGTCAGCAGGGCCCCCACCGGGCCCAGGAACGCTCCCACCAGCGCCATCATCTTCATGTCGCCACGCCCCATCGCCGGGCGCCGGAAGACCCATTCGCCGGCCCGCCCCACCACCCAGAGCAGGAGATAGCCGACCACGGCCCCCAGGACCGCGGTCCTCGGACCGGGCGGCCCGGGGAGCACGGAGAGGGCGAGGCCGGCGGCCGCACCGCCCAGGCTCAGGGCGTCCGGGATCAGGTAGTCGCGCGCGTCGCTCACCGCGAGCGCCAGCAGCAGGCTGAGCAGCACGGCGCCCCGGAGCGCCTCCCAGGAGGGGCCCTCCAGCAGCGCCATGCCGACCCACAGCAGGGCCGACCCGGCCTCGAGCAGGGGATAGATCGTGGAGATGCGCTCGCCGCAGCTCCGGCAGCGCCCCCGGAGCCACAGCCAGCTCAGGACCGGGACGTTGTCGTACCAGGCGATCGCGGCGGCGCACCGCGGACACCGGGAGCGGCCCGCCACGACGCCCTCGGCCTCCGGGAGCCGCACGATGCAGACGTTGAGGAAGGAGCCGACCGCGGCGCCCAGCACCGCGGCGTAGACCAGGTAGAAGGTCTCGAACGCGATCACGGCCGATCCCGGCGGGCGGCGAAGATCCGGTCCATCAGCAGCGCCGCGGCGACGGCCACGTTGAGCGACTCGGCCCCGCCCGGAAGGGGGATCGCCACCCGCCGGTCGGCGTCGTCCAGCACCTCGCGGGAGACGCCGGCGCCCTCGTTCCCCAGGACCAGGGCGACCCCCGCGGGGACGGCGTCGCCGCGCCGGAGAGGCTCCCCGCCGGCGTCGGACACCCAGACGCGGGCGCCGCGGGCCCGCAGCCAGGCGCGGGCGGCCGCCCAGTCGGCGTCGATCACCGGGAGCCGGAACACCGCGCCCGCCGAGGCGCGCACCACCTTCGGGTTCCAGACGTCCACCGTCCCCGGGAGGACGACGGCCGCCGCGGCGCCGAGCGCTTCCGCCGTACGGAGCACGGTTCCCGCGTTCCCCGGATCCTGCACGGCGTCCAGCACGATCACGTCGCCCGCCCCCACCGACGCCGGCTCGGGCGCGGGGATCTCCGCCACCGCCACGAAGCCCTGGGGCGAGACGGTGTCCGCGTAGCGGACGAGCTCCCCTTCGTCGAGCTCCTCGGTCGGGACGCCGTCCGACGCGCAGCGCCCCAGCAGCTCGCGACCCCGGGACGAATCCCGCACCTCCGGGGTATGCAGCACGTGCCGGACGCGAAGGCCGGACGCCAGCAGGTCTTCGAGCAGGCGGACCCCCTCCGCCAGGAAGAGGCCGTGCTCGGCCCGCCCCTTGCGCCGCAGCAGCGATCGCCAACGCTTGTCCTGGGAGATGCTCGGCATGTTCGAGAAGATGCCAGTGCGGGACGCGTGCCGTAAGGCCGGCGGCGGGCTCGCCGTCGTTTTGCTCGCCGGGGGATGCCTCACCGTCAGCCCGCAGGAGGAGGTGGAGCTCGGGCGGGACTACGCCGCCCAGATCGAGGAGGAGCTCCCCCTGATCGAGGCGCGGCGGATCCGCGGGCCGGTGGCCGACGTCGGCCGGGCCATCGCCCGCGTCTCGCCCCGTCCCGACCTCCCGTGGGAGTTCCACGTCGTGAACACCGACGTGGTGAACGCCTTCGCCGTCCCGGGGGGCTTCGTCTACATGAACAGAGGCCTCATCGAGGACTCGGAGAACATGTCCGAGATCGCGGGCGTGCTGGCCCACGAGGTGGCCCACGTCGTGGCCCGCCACTCGGCCGAGCAGATCGAGCGGGCCCGGGCGGCCAACCTCGGGCTCATCGGCTACACGGTGCTGCTCGGTCGGCCGCGGGGGCTCGAGGCGCTCGGCATCGACGTGGGCGCCAACCTCTTCTTCGCCAGGCACAGCCGCGAGGACGAGGCGGAGGCGGACAGCCTCGCGGTCGGGCTGCTGATCGAGACCGGGTGGCACCCGGACGGCCTGGTGAGCTTCTTCCGCACCATGATGGCCAACCGGGACTCCAAGCCCGGGGCCCTCGAATCGCTGTTCGCGAGCCATCCGCTCACGGAGGATCGGATCCGTGAGGTCGAGCGTATGATCGACGGGATACCGGAAGCGAGGCTCGAGGGGCTGCGCCGGAACTCGCGCGCCTACGCCGGGCTGCGGACGGCGCTCGAGCGCCATCCGCCGCCGCCCGAGAAATTCCGCGTCGAGGAGGACGAGTGACGAAGCCCGCCGTCGCGCTCACGATCGCCGGGAGCGACTCCGGTGGGGGTGCGGGGATCCAGGCGGACCTCAAGACCTTTCACGCCTTCGGGGTGTTCGGGACGTCGGCGATCACGGCGATCACCGCCCAGGACACGCGCGGCGTGCGCGGCTTCGCGGTCACCGATCCCGACCTGGTGGCCGAACAGATCCGGGCCGTGGCCGAGGACCTCCGTCCCGCCGCCTGCAAGTCGGGGATGCTCGGGAGCCGGGCGGTGATCCGCGCCGTCGCGGACGCGCTCGGGTCCGTCGACGTCGGGCCGTACGTGCTGGACCCCGTCATGGTGGCCCAGAGCGGCGATCCGCTGCTGGAGGAGGAGGCGGTCGCCTCCCTCCGCGACGAGCTGCTCCCGCGGTGCGCGCTGGCGACCCCGAACCTGCACGAGGCGGCGCTCCTCGCCGGCCGAGAGGTGCAGGACGAGGCCGGGATGCGAGCGGCGGCCCGGACCCTCCGGGAGGCCGGAGCCCGGGCCGTGCTCGTCAAGGGCGGCCACCTGCCCGGCGACGAGGTCCTCGACCTGCTGCTCGACGAGGAGGGGTGGCGGGAGTGGCGGGGCGAGCGGATCCGCACGGCGGCCGGCCACGGCACCGGGTGCACGCTCTCGGCCGCCATCGCCGCCGGGCTGGCGCTGGGCCGGGGCCTCCGCGAGTCGGTGGACGCGGCCGTCCGCTTCACCCGGGAGGCCCTCCGGACCGCGCCGGAGCTGGGCGGAGGCAGCGCGCCCCTGAACCACTGGGCCCGGGGCGCTCAGTAGACGCGCCGGTCCTCGCGCTCCTTCCACTGCCGGAACAGCGCCACGCACGCCTCCCGCTCCACGCCGGCGACCAGCTCGACGGGGCTCCCGCCGCGGCGCTTCATCTCCTCGTTGGAGAGCGACAGCTCGTTGAAGCCGGCGTCGGTCGCGTCCGCGATGCGCGCGCCGAAGACGATCCGGTCGAGCCGCGCCCAGTGGCAGGCCGCGAAGCACATCGGGCAGGGCTCGCACGTCGAGTAGATCGTGCACCCGGACAGGTCGATCGTCCCCAGCTCGCGGCACGCGACCCGGATGCAGTGGACCTCCGCGTGAGCGGTGATGTCGGTGGTCGCCCAGACCACGTTGTGCTCGGCGGCCACCACCCGGTCCCCCTCGTCGGAGCTCCGGACGATGCACGCCCCGAAGGGCGTCTGGCCCGAGGCGATCCCCGACCGGGCGGCCTCGATCGCGCGCCGCATGTGCTCGACGTCCCTGCGGTCCCGCTCGGTCGTCACCATCCCTCCTCCGCTGCGATCGCGGTCACGCTCTCGATCACGAGGTCCTGGAAGCGGCCGCCGACGCGCTCGGTCGTCTCGAGCACCTCCTCGTGGTCCAGCGGCCCCGCCGAGACGCCCGCCGCGTAGTTGGTGAGGCAGCTCACCGCGGCGCAGCGGATCCCGCGCGCCCGCGCCGCGATCACCTCGGGGACGGTCGACATGCCCACGGCGTCGGCCCCGAGCTCGCGGACCATGCGGATCTCGGCCGGCGTCTCGAAGCTGGGGCCGAGCATGGCGGCGTAGACCCCCTCCCGCAGCGGCACGCCCGTCCGGGCCGCCGTGCGGCGGATCACGTCGGCGAGCGCCGGATCGTAGCAGCCGTGCATGTCGGGCCAGCGCTCCTCGCCCTCCGGGACCGGTCCGACGAGGGGGTTCCGGAAGGTGAGGTTGAGGTGGTCGACGATCAGCATCAGCTCGCCGGGCGCGAAGCCGGCGCGGACCGCGCCGGCGGCGTTGCTGAGCAGCAGCACCTCCACGCCGAGCTCGCCCAGGGCCCGCGCCGGGAGCGCCACCACCGCCGGGTCGTGGCCCTCGTAGAGGTGGGAGCGGCCGGCCAGGCCGAGGGCGGGAACGCCCCCCAGTCGGCCCGCGAGCAGGCGACCCGCATGGCCCACCACGCCGGGGGTGGGCCAGCCCGGGATCTCGTCGTAGGCGAGCTCGCGGCCGTCCTCGAAGCGGTCGGCGAGCCCGCCGAGCCCCGAACCCAGTACTACCGCCAGGCGCGGGACGTCGTCCCCGAGCCGATCGCGCACGTGCTCGGCGGCGGCGCGCGGGTCGGCGGGCGCGCCCGACGCCGCGGCCCCGCTCACGCCAGCACCCCGGCGAAGGTCGCCGTCATCCAGGTGGCGACGGTGCCGCCGAGCATCGCCCGCAGGCCGATCTTGGAGAGATCCTGCCGCCGCTCGGGGGCGATGCCGCCGATCCCCCCGATCTGGATGGCGATCGACGAGAAGTTGGCGAAGCCGGTGAGCGCGTAGGTGGCGATGAGGGTCGACTTGGCGCCCAGCTCCGTGCCGCCCGGCTCGAGCAGGACCGACAGCTCCTGGAAGGCCACGAACTCGTTCGCGACCATCTTGATCCCGAACAGGCTCCCGACCTCGGCGGCGTCGCTCCACGGCACGCCGACGAGCCAGGCGATCGGCGCGAAGACCCAGCCGAAGATGCGCTCCAGGGTGATGCCCTCCACCCCGACCAGCCCGGTGGCCCAGGCGAGCAGGCCGTTGGCGAGCGCGATGAGCGCGAGGAAGGCGAGCAGCATCGCGCCGACGTTCAGCGCCAGGCGCAGGCCGTCGGCCGCGCCCCCCGAGGCGGCGTCGATGGCGTTGACGTGGGGCTGCTCGAGCTCGACCTCGAGGTCGTCCTTGGTGACCGGCTCCCCGGTCTCGGGGAGGAGGATCTTGCTCACGACGATGCCCGCCGGCGCCGCCATGATGCTGGCCGCGAGCAGGTGGCCCGCGATGTCGGGAAAGTAAGCCGCGAGCATGGCGACGTAGGCGGCCATCACCCCGCCGGCGACGGTGGCGAAGCCGCCGGTCATCACGGTGTTCAGCTCCGACATCGTCATCTCGCCCACGAAGGGCTTCACGAGCAGCGGCGCCTCCGTCTGCCCGACGAAGATGTTGCCGGCCGCCGAGAGCGTCTCCGCCCCGCTCGTGCCGAGGGTGCGCTGCATCGCCCAGGCGACCACCCTCACCACCTTCTGCATCACGCCCATGTAGTAGAGCAAGGTCATCAGCGAGGAGAAGAAGATGATCGTGGGAAGGACGCTGAAGGCGAAGTTGGCGCCCACCTGGAGCGTCCCGCCGTCGGGCAGCTGCACGGACGGCTGCACCAGGTTGCCGAACAGGAATCGGGCCCCCTCGTTCGTGTAGCCGATCAGGGCCACGAACACGTCGTTGACGAGCCGGAAGAAGCCCCGGCCCCACTCCGTCTTGAGCACGACGAGCGCGAAGCCGAGCTGGAGGCCGAGCCCCTTCGCGACCAGCCCCCAGCGCACCGCCTCCCGCCGGGCCGAGAACGCCCAGAGCACGGCGAGGAGCACGGCGAGGCTCCCGAGCCCCCGCAGGAGCCGCAGCCAGAACGGCTCCTGGATCAGGGACCCGTCGCCGAGCCGACCGGCCGCTCCCCGGCGGGCGCCGGTGTCCTGCGCCGCCCCTCGGTCGCCCGCCTCCTGCGCGGCGAAGAGGACGGCGCGGTCGGCCCGGTCGGCGGCGGTCCGCTCCGGCGACGCGGCCTCCGCCCGAGCCTCTCCGACGAGGAGCGCGGGAGCCAGGAGGAAGGCCGCGGCGAGGAGGGCCGGCGCCCCGAGGCGCCGGAAGAGACGACTCGTCACGCTCGTGCGATCTCCTTTCGGGCGAACGGCCAGACCAGCAGAAGCCCCGCGACGAACCCGCCGATGTGCGCCCACACCGCGACGCCTCCGGAGAGTCCGGATCCACCCAGGCCGGTCAGCAGCTGCAGGCCGATCCAGTAGCCGAGCATGACCCACGCGGGGAGGGGGATGACCCGAATGAAGATGAAGAATATGAACAGCGTGTCCACCCTCACCTTGGGATAGAGGACGATGTAGGCGCCCATCACGCCGCTGATCGCGCCCGACGCGCCGACCGTCGGGACCGCGCTCCCGGGGGCCGACGCCACGTGGGCCGCCGAGGCGAGCACCCCGGCCAGCAGGTAGAAGACGAGGTACCCGCCGTGGCCCATCGCGTCCTCGATGTTGTTCCCGAAGACCCACAGGAACCACATGTTGAGGATCAGGTGGAACCACCCCCCGTGGAGGAACATGGAGCTGACCGCGGTGCTCCAGGTCGCCCCCCCGATCCGGCACTCGCTCGGTCCGATCCGGACGATGCGCCCCGCCTCCAGCGCCCCGGTCAGCTCGCCGGGGATCGTGCCCCAGGCGCACAGCGAGTCCAGGAAGGGTTGGCCCGCCCCCGCCCCCTGCACGACGAACCACACGACCACGTTCGCCGCGATGAGGACGAAGGTCAGCCAGGGGACGCGGTCGGTGGGGTTCTCGTCGCGGAGCGGGAACATGGCGGCAGGTTAGAGGCGCGGTTCCCGGGGCGCAACGCGCGGTGCCCCGCCACTGCCGATCTGACACGGCCGTCCCCTCCGGATGCCAATATGTCGGCAAATCCGGGCGTTGCGCGGGGGACGGGTCGGGCACGTGGCTTGCACCCTCTTTCACGCCGCAGCGGGCCAATCGAAGTCGCCACTCCGGCGAAGACTCCAACGGATCGGGACACGAAACTCATGGGCAAGGTCATAGGCATCGATCTGGGCACGACGAACTCCTGCGTCGCCGTCATGGAGGGCGGCGACCCGGTGGTCATCCCCAACGCCGAAGGCAACCGCACCACGCCCTCGGTCGTCGCGTGGACGGACGACGGGGAGCGCCTCGTGGGCCAGGTGGCCAAGCGGCAGCAGGTCACCAACCCCGAGAACACGGTCC
>CAZEUW010000053.1:0-12012 GCA_964515425.1 uncultured Gemmatimonadota bacterium
CCGGTCGGGACCGGTCGCCGGCGGCGGTTGCAGGCGCGAGAGGGCCCGCCCACGTTGCGGGCGGTCCGGGGGATCGCCCGGGCCGCGATCGCTCTCAGGGCCTCCTCGGGAAGGCGGTGCCAGCTCCGTGAAGATCCTCGTCGTCGGCGGCGGCGGCCGCGAGCACGCGCTCGCGGCGAAGATCCGCGACGACGCTCCGGACGCCGATCTCTACGTCGCGCCCGGCAACCCCGGCACCGACGGGATCGCCCGCAACGTCCCGATCGACTCGGGCGCGGTCGACGAGCTCGCGACCTTCGCGGAGGCGGAAGGCGTCGAGCTCACGGTCGTCGGCCCGGAAGTCCCGCTGGCGGCGGGGATCGCCGACCGCTTCTCCGAGCGGGGACTCCCCCTGTTCGGGCCGACGAGGGACGCCGCCAGGATCGAAGCCTCCAAGGCCTTCGCCAATCGCCTGATGGAGACGGCCGGGGTGCCGACGGCCTCGTTCCGCGTGTTCGACGACGCCGACGCGGCCCGCTCGCACGTCGCCGACGTCGGCGCGCCCGTGGTCGTGAAGGCCTCGGGCCTGGCGGCCGGCAAGGGGGTCTACGTCTGCGAGTCGGTGGAGGAGGCGGAGCGCGCGGTCGACGCCCTCATGGTGGAAGGCCGGCACGGCGACGCCGGGGACACGGTCGTCGTGGAGGAGTTCCTGGAGGGCCGCGAGCTCTCGGTCTTCTTCCTCACCGACGGACAGGACGCCGTCCCGCTGCTCCCGTCGCGCGACCACAAGCGGGCGCTCGAGGGCGGGCGTGGCCCCAACACGGGCGGGATGGGGGCCTTCGCCCCCGTCGACGACGCGTCGCCCGGGCTCGTCGAGGAGGTCCGCGACACGATCGCGCTCCCCGTCCTCGACGCGCTGGCCGAGGCGGGCAGCCCCTACCGAGGCTTCCTCTACGCGGGGCTCATGCTCACGTCGGACGGACCCCGGGTGGTGGAGTTCAACTGCCGCCTCGGAGACCCCGAGGCTCAGGTGGTCCTCCCCCTGCTCCGCTCGTCGCTGCTCGAGCCGGTGCGCGAGGTCGCCGACGGGGGCTCGGTCGCGGCGTGGACGCCCGAGTTCCGGGACGGCTCAGCCCTCGTCACGGTGCTCGCCAGCGGCGGCTACCCCGGGTCGTATCGGACGGGGTTCCCCGTGCAGATCCCCGACGACCTCGAGGGCCCCGACCTGCGAATTTTCCACGCCGGCACCGGCCGGCGGGACGGGACCCTGGTGACGGCCGGCGGCCGGGTGCTGGGGTTGACGGGCCTCGGATCGACGCTCGAGGAGGCGAGCGAGCGGAGCAGGCGGGCCGCCGAACGCGTCGAGTTCGAGGACGCCCACTGGCGGCGCGACATCGGCCGGGCCGGCGGCGCGGGCTGAGGCCGGCGTGCCGGAGCTCCCGGAGGTCGAGACCATCCGGCGCGACCTGGCCGGAGAAGTCGAGGGTCGCGGGATCCGGGCGTGCCGCATACACCACGACGACATCCTGCTCGACGGCGAGGCGCCGGAGGCGTTCGCCGCCCGCCTCTCCGGCCGGCGGATCGAGCGGCTCGAGCGGCGGGCCAAGTACCTGATCTTCCGGCTGGAGGGCGGTCGGGTGCTCCAGGTCCAGCTCCGGATGACGGGGCGGTTCGCGCTGGGGCGCCAGCGCCCCGACCCCGAGGAGTTCGGCCACCTGGCGGCCGAGATCGACCTGGACGACGGGCGGACCCTCTGGTACGACGACGTCCGGCGGCTGGGAGGCTTTCGGCTGTTGAGCGAGGCCGGATGGTCCCGCGCGCAGGACCGGCTGGGACCGGAGCCGCTCTCCGCCGGCTTCGGGCCGTCCGCCCTGGGCGAGGTGCTCGCCGGCCGGCGCGCCCCGGTGAAGAACCTGCTGCTCGACCAGAGCCTCCTCGCCGGCGTCGGGAACATCTACGCTTCCGAGTCGCTCCACGCGGCCGGGATCGACCCGCGCCGACCCGGGGGGACGCTGGAGCGCCCCGAGGTGGAGCGGCTCGTCTCCGCGATCCGGACGGTGCTCCGCGAGGCCCTCGAGCACGCCGGGACGACCTTCCGGAACTACCGCGCGGTGAACGGGCGATCCGGCGCCTTCCAGGACCGCCTCGCCGTCTACGGCCGCGACGGCCAGGCGTGCCGCCGATGCGGCGAGGAGGTTCGTCGGATCGTGCAGGCGGGGAGGAGCAGCTACTACTGCCCCGGCTGTCAGGCGTGACGCGCGGCGGGAAGACGGGCCGCGGAGGGCCGGCCGGTCGCCGGGCGGCGAAACCGCCCGTCGGCCGCGGCCGTAGGGCGCCACGAGGGACTTCTCTGCGCCCCGGGGCCCCGTCGTGAATGCGACCGACCACAGCGACCGGCAGCTGGTCCGCCGCTGCCTCAAGGGGGACGAGCGTGCCGCGCGCGAGCTCGTGTCGCGGTTCGAGCGTCCGGTCTTCTCCCAGGTGTACCGCATGGTGCACGACCGGGAGCTGTCGGAGGACCTGGCCCAGGAAGCCTTCGTTCGGGCGTTCGACCGGCTGGAGACCTACGACCCCTCCTACAAGTTCTCGTCGTGGCTCTTCAAGATCGCCCACAACCTCACGATCGACCATCTGCGGAAGAAGGGCGTGGACACCGTCTCGATCCACGGGGCGCCCGACGCGACCACCACCGAGCAGCAGGAAGCGACGGCCGTCACGCTGGAGAGCCGCGAGGAGCGGCCCGACGAGCGCTTCGAGGCTTCCGAGCTCGGCGGCGAGATCGAGGACGCCATCGCCGAGCTGCGGCCCGCCTATCGCGAGGCGATCCTCCTCCGGCACGTGGAGGGCCGGGCCTACGACGAGATCGCGGAGATCATGGAATTGCCGCTGGGGACGGTGAAGACCTACATACATCGGGCGCGGAAGGAGCTGCAGTCGGCCCTCGCGCACCTGCGGGACGAATGAGGGAACGGCCGTGAGGGGATGAAACTCCGCTTCAGCGGCCGCCGTAATGAGGGTCGGACGGAAAGGGAGCATCCATGAGCGAGCGAGCGATGAACCGACACCTCGACCAGGACGAGCTCGAGCGCTTCGTCCCCCGCCTCCGGGCGGAGGGCGCGGCGGAGCCGTCCGTCGAGCTGCGCGCCCACGTGGAGGACTGCGGCCGTTGCCGACGGGAGCTGGCCACGCTGCGCCGGCTCGACGAGGCGCTCGCGTCCCTGCCCGAGCACCGGCCCTCGACGGACTTCGTGGAGTCGGTGATGGCCCGCGTCCGGCTCCCGGTGCCGTGGTACCGGCAGGTCTGGGCGACGCTCGTCGAGCGCTGGGTGCTCGTCATCGGCTGCGTCGCCGGTCTCGGCGCGTCGGCCGGGGTCACGACCTGGTGGATCGCCTCCAACCCGGACGTCTCCTTCGGCGGGCTGTCGAGCTTCGCCCTGGAGCGCGTCTCCGCCCTCTTCTGGTCGATGGTCGTCGGGCTGGGTCAGCGCCTCTGGGCTTCCGGGCTGCCGGGGACGCTCCGGGCGCTGGTCGATTCCGTCGAGCCGGTGGAGGCGGTCCTGGTGATGACCGTGTTGAGCCTCTGTGCCGTGTCGGCGGGTGCCGTCATGGCCCGGCTGATGAGGGCTTCGCCGCCCCGTGTGGCCGCGAGCAGATGACGATCAACCCTGCGAGTCGACGATGACGAGACGATCTCCCAGCCCCCGTGTCCTCACCCTGACCCTGGCGGTCGCCGCGCTGTCGGCCCTCGCCGTGCCGCACGGAGCGGCGCTCGGGCAGCAGCAGAGCGAGGACCGGATCGTCGCGTCATCGATGTCGGTCTCGTCCGGGAGCGCGACGCTCGAGTTCGAGCTCCGCAGCGGCGCCACCCACAGAATCGGCTTCGCGGACGGACGGGTCACTCTCGACGGCGAGGTCCTCGGCAGCTACGAGCCGGGCGGCGAGCTGGAGCGCTCCTGGCGGCGGCTGCTCGCCCGCAGCCTCGAGGGGCCGGCCGCCTTCGAGCTGGACGCCGAGCGCCTCCGGAGCTGGGCACCGCCGGCCGAGGCCGCCTCGGGAGCCACGGCGCGAGCCCTGACGGCCACGATCGACGAGCTGCTGGCGCCGCCCGCGACGGACCCCGGATCCGGCGACACCGTCGCCATGACCGGGCCCGGCGGCGAGTCGCTGGCGATCGCGCCCGGACGGCTCTCGGTGGAGGAGCTCGTCACCCGCCTCGGGCGCCTCCGGAGCGCGCTGACGCGCCTCGGCGACGACGCGCGGAGCGCCGCCGAGGACCTGGCGCTGGTGGTCCACGACGACCACACCGTCCCGGAGGGCGCGGTGGTGGAGGGGAACCTGGCCCTGCTCGACGGAACGCTCCGGCTGGGCGGACGAGTCGACGGCGACGCCGTCGTACTGGACGGGACGCTGGTCCTGGAGCCGGGCTCCCGAATCGAGGGCGACGTCTTCCAGGTGGGCGGCGAGGTGGAGCGCGCCGGCGGCCGCGTCACCGGCGAGTTCCTCTCGGTCGAGCCGCTGGATCCGTCGGCCGCCGACGTCCCGGACGTCCCGGGCGCGGCCGACGTCCCCGACGTGGACGTCGAGCGCCGGGTGCGCGAGGAGGTCCGCGAGCGGATGCGCGAATACCGGGAGCGCCACCGGCCCGGCTTCTTCGGCCGGATCGGCAACAACGTCGGCCGCGCCTTCGCCGGCGTGCTCGGCGTGATCTCGAGCCTCCTGCTGCTGGGCCTCGCGGGCGCGGCCGCCGTCTACTTCGTCCGCCCCCGGCTGGAGCTCGTCGCGGAGACGGCGCTGCACAACCCCGGACGCTCCTTCGGCGTCGGGCTGGCGGGACAGCTCCTCTTCGTCCCCGTCCTGGTCCTGCTCTGCGTCGCGATCATCACCATCCTGGTCGTGCCCTTCTTCGTGCTGGCCAGCGCGGTGGCGCTGGTGTGCGGCTACCTGGCCGTCGCGCACCTGGCCGGCGAGACGCTGGCGCGCCGTCGCTACCGGTACGAATGGATGGAGCGGCTGCGCCGATCGAACTCCTACTACTACGTCCTGAGCGGGCTCGTCGTCCTGCTGGCGCCCTTCGCCCTCGCCGAGACGCTCCACGTCTTCGGCGGCTGGCTCGGCTGGCTGCGCGGCCTGATCCACTTCGCCGCCGCGGTCCTCACATGGGTGGCGGTGACCGTCGGGGTCGGCGCCGTGCTGATCTCGCGGGGCGGCGACCGCGCCGACCACGCCCGTCCGCGGCCGGACGGGGGCGCGGGGACGGCCGAGGCGGGCGCATGACGGCGCCGGGCTCCGTGGCGGTCGGACTCGCCCGCCGTACGGCGACGCTCCTGGCGGCGCTGGCGATCGGGGCCGGCGCGTCCTTTCCGGCGGCCGCCCAGGACGAGGCCGACGGCGACCGGCTCCGGATGACCAGCGCCCGACAGGTGGGTGGGGAGCGGTCGCTGGAGATGACGGTCGAGTACGGGGCGGGCACCCTGGTCGTGGCTCCCGCGGAGGAGGGCCTCCTCTACGAGGCGTCCATGACCTACGACGCTTCGGTGTTCGAGCCGGTGCGCCGCTACCGGGTCGACGACGGGACGGCGCGCGTGGTGCTCGGGCTGCGCGGCGAGAACGGCGACGTCGACCTGAGCCTGGACTGGGACGGGCTCCACCTGGGCGACATGGACCTGGACGAGCTCGACCGGGGCGGAGGAGGCCGGCTCGAGGTCGGCCTCAGCCGGTCGGTACCGACCGACCTGGAGGTGCTCACGGGGGCGTCGTCCGGGACCCTCAGGCTCGGCGGCCTGCCCCTGACGCGCCTCAGGCTGGCCACGGGAGCGAGCGAGACGACGGTGAGCTTCGACGAGCCCAATCCCCGCGGCATGGACCGCCTGGAGGTGAAGGCCGGAGCGGCCTCCCTCGAGCTTCGCGGGCTCGGCAACGCCCGTGCGAGCGAGATGCGGTTCGAGGGCATGGTCGGCGAGGTCGTCCTCGACTTCACCGGCGAGTGGGACCGCGACGCATCGGCCACGGTCAAGATGGGGCTGGGCGCGCTCACGCTCCGGATCCCCGACGACCTCGGGGTCCGGGTGCGCAAGAGCAGCCTGCTGAGCTCCTTCTCGGGGCTGGGGCTGGAGCAGGCCGCCGACGGCAGCTACCGCTCCGCCAACTGGGAGGACGCGTCCCATCGGCTCGACCTGACCGTCGACGCGGCGTTCGGGTCGATCGACGTCGAGGTCGTCCCCTAACCGGGCTCCACCGTCAGCCCGGTCCCCCGTCCCAGCCCCAACGTCTCGCGAGCGCTCGCCCCCCGCACGCAGACCTCCAGCATGCCGCCCGAGCCGGCGATGAGGACCGGCTGCCCGGTCTCGACGTCCGCGAAGCTCCGGGAGAGGCCCCCGATCCGGTAGTCCCCTATGGCCACCGAAGGTCGCTCCGGAAGCCAGCTCGCCGGAACGTTGGTGATCAGGTTGCCGAAGCGGTCCACGTGCCGGACCTCCCCCCGGATCGCCTCGCCGTCCCGATCGGCCCGCGCCAGCTCCAGCCGGACGGCCGTCGCCGGGTCCAGCCCCGGCCCGAGGCCGTCCGGATCCCGGCCCGCCGCCAGGTGCGCCGCCGCGGGCGCGAACAGGTCGCGTCCGTGGAAGGTGTCGGAGAGCGGCTGAAGGCCGACGCGACCGGGGTCGAGCTCACGCAGCCGCTCGATCCCGTGGGCCAACGCCGCGTCGGTCACGAGGCCGTTGTCGGGCGCCACCAGCCAGCGGCCGCCCACGCGGGCGGCGATCGCCCGCCGCTCGGATCCGACCCCTGGATCGACCACGGCCAGGTGCACGCTCCCCTCGGGGAAGCGCGTCCAGATCCGGCCGAGCACCCAGGAGCCGAAGACGGCGTCGCCCGCCGGCACGGCGTGGGTCACGTCGACGAGGCGGGACGAGGGAGCGCCGGTGACGATCACGCCCTTCATCTCGCCCACGTAGCCGTCGCGGGTCCCGAAGTCCGTGGTCAGGGTGACGAGGGTCATCGGGGGCCTCCGTGTCGGTTCGCCGTGCCGCGTGGGCCGCCGGGAGCCCGGGCCGGCGATGCCGGCGTCCCGGCGCGGCTCACACGTCGCGCTCGGTCCAACCGGCGCGCCGCCAGATCCACGCCATGGCGCCGCCCCGCGCGACCGACGTGCCGCTGATCGTCCACCAGATCCCGTTCAGCCCGAGCAGCGGGGAGAGGACCGCGGCCAGGGGCAGGCGGGCCACCGTCAGCAGCGTCGAGGTGGTCATCGGAACGGTCGTGTAGCCCGCGCCGTTCATGGCGCTCTCCAGCACGAGGTGGAGGGCCATGAAGATCTGTGCGATCGCGACGATCCGCACGTAGGCGCTGCCATCGCGCACCACGGCCGGATCCGCCGTGAACACGCCGGTGATCGCCTCCGGCCAGAGCAGGAAGGTCGCTCCCACGGCAGCGGTGACCCCCACCGCCGCGGCGACCGCCGCCCGGCCGGAGCGGCGGGCCCGCTCGGCCTCGCCGGCGCCGAGGTTCTGCCCGACGGCGGTGGCGGCGGCAGCTCCGAAGCCGACGCATACCATGTAGCTGAGCGACTCGACCCGATGGCCGACGCCGAGCGCCGCCAGCGCCGACGTCCCGTACTCGCTGGTGAACCGGGTGAGCAGGATGTAGACGAACGAGAAGACGGCCCCTCCGGCGGCCACCGGGAGGCCGATGCGGCCGATCGCGAGGAGCCGCCGAGGCCGCAACCCCGCGCGGCGCAGCAGCCCTCGACGTGCGAGCAGCGCGTAGCCGACCCCGCAGCCGAGGCCCCGCGTCAGCAGGGTGGCCAGGGCCGCGCCACGGATCCCGAGGCGCGGAAAGGGGCCCCACCCCAGGATCAGCAGGGGGTCGAGCGCGAGGTTGAGTCCCACCGCGAGGCCCAGCAGGTAGAAGGGCGTGCGGGTGTCGCCGGCGGCCCGAAAGGCGGCGTCCATCACGAAGTAAGTGAAGACGATCGGGATCCCCGCCAGGTAGACGGCGAGGTAGCCGGTCCCCTCGGCCGTCACGGCAGGGGGCGTCGCCATCAGCTCGAACAGGTGCGGCAGGCTCCAGAGGCCGACGGCCGCCACGGCCGCCGAGAAGCCGAGGGCGAGCACGGTCGCGTCCCAGGTCGCCCTGCCCGCGCTCGCCGACCGCCGCTCCCCGTGCCGCCGGCTGGCCACGGCGGTCAGACCCGTCGAAGCGAGCTGGGCGAGGCCGAGCACGAGCCAGACGGCGAACCCGCCGGTGGAGATCCCGGCCAGCGCGTCGGGCCCGAGCCCGCGTCCCACCCAGAAGGTGTCGGTGATGTTGAAGAGCGTCTGGAGCAGGGCCTGCGCCACCGCGGGGCCCGCGAGACGGAGGACGGCGGAGCGGACGGACCCCGACGTGGGGTCGACCGTCGGTCCGGAGTGCTTCAGCCCCCGGGTCGGCGAGGCTCGTCTCCGGCTGCGGGCGCCGAGCCGGCGCCCGCAGCCTCGGAGGCCGGCGCGGCTTCCTCCCGCTCCGGATCGTGCGCGTCCACACGGTCGCGGGCGGCCCGCGCCACCTCGCGGAGCGCCTCGGCCTCGGGGGAGTCGGGTCGCCCGAGGACGGTGGGCAGGCCGCGGTCGCCTTCCTCGCGCACGGCCGTCCCCAGGGGCACGGCGCCGAGGAACGGCAGGTCGAGCGAGGCGGCCAGCTTCTCGCCGCCTCCCGACCCGAAGGGCTCGTGACGATCACCGCAGGACGGACAGACGAAGCCCCTCATGTTCTCGACGATGCCGGAGACGGGGATCTCCAGCCGCTCGAACATGCGGATGCCCTTGAGGACGCCGCCCACGGCGACGTCCTGGGGGGTGGTCACGAAGACGCCGCCGTCGAGACGGACGAGCTGCGCCAGCGAGAGCTGGGCGTCGCCCGTCCCTGGCGGGAGGTCGACGACCAGGTAGTCGAGCTCTCCCCATCGAACCTGCTGCAGGAACTGGCGCACCACGCCCTGGATGATCGGTCCGCGCCAGATCGCGGGCGTGTCTTCGTCCACCAGGAAGCCGAGGCTCATCAGCTTCACGCCGTGCGCCTCGAGCGGCACCACCTCGTCGCCCTCCATCCGGGGGCGGTCGTGGACCCCGAACATCGTCGGGATGTCGGGGCCGTAGATGTCGGCGTCGAGCAGCCCGACCCGGTGACCCTCCTCCGCCCAGGCGGCCGCGAGATTGGTCGCGATCGTGGACTTGCCCACGCCCCCCTTGCCCGAGCTCACGGCCACCACCCGCTCGACCTCGGGCAGCGGCGGAGCCTCGCGCGGATGTCGAGACGAGGCCTCGCGGTCCACCGCGGTGGGGCGGGGTCCGCTCTCCCCTTCACCGTCTCCTCCCGACGGGGCCGGGCCTCCCTCGCCGCCCTCGTCCTGGCCCATGACCGGGAGCGACCGCCCGCCGGCCAGGTCGGGCCGCGGGCTGGGATCCTCCGCCTTCTCGCCTCGACCTCCCTCCGCCGCCTCGGAACCCACGGCCGCCAGCTCGACCCGCACCGAGGTGACGCCGGGGACGCCCGCGGCGGCCTCACGGGCCGCCGCGACGAGTCGGGCGGGCTCGGAGGGTCCCAGCGCCAGCTCGAAGCGGACCTCTCCCTCGCTCACGCTGAGCTCCCGCAGCCGGCCGTCCGTCAGGTCCACCGTGCCGCCGGGACCTTCCACGCGCTCCAGCGCGGTCCGGACTCGCTCGCGTATCGTCTGTTCAGCCATGGGATCGTGACGCCTTCGACGGTCGCGGCGGACGGGCCGACGCGCTCCGTCGTCTGTAGTGCGTGTTGCCGGGGAGGGAGGGACTCAGATGGCCTCGACCGTGCGGACCTCGGGCACCTGCATGCGCAGACGCTGCTCGATCCCGGCCCTGAGGGTCATCGTCGACATCGGGCAGGCGTGACACGCTCCGACCATCCTCAGCCGGACGAGGCCCTCGTCCTGGTCGAACGCGACCAGCTCGATGTCGCCTCCGTCGGCACGGATCGCCGGTCGGACGGCCTCGAGGACGTCCTCGATCCTGTCCCGGGCGGTCGAATCGGAAGATGAGGTCGCGACTTCGCTCATTGCGCCGTGGGCCGGGTCCGCGTCGTCGTGGCGGCGAGGGGGCTCCGCCACGCCTCGCCTCGAAGCTACCGTGGGTGTGAAACCCCGTCAACGCGCCGGTGTTTCGGGTGATCGGCGCCGGCGAGTCCGCCGAGAACCCGCGTGGAGCGCCGCCTCCGGGAGGGCCACCTCCCTCAGGGACCGCCGCCGACCGGCACGAGCCGAAGTCGCTGCACGGTACGCGCTTCGACGGCCGCCGAGTCGAGCGGCAGCGGCACGAGCGGCCCGCCCGCGCGCCAGCGTCGGTTCATGTCGCGATAGTGGCGGTCGAACGGAACCCCGCTCTGACCGGTCGGGAGCAGCACGCGGCCGGACGGCAGGTCGGGCCCCATCGACACCACGAGCCGTTCGGTCGGGCCGTAGTCGCTGAGCCAGGGCGGCTGCCAGGACGCCGTGTCGAGGCCTCGCCAGCGACGGAAGTCGGCGGGCCGCACCGTGCGGGGAGCGCCGGGCGAGGGGTAGGGGCCGACGTCGAGGCGCAGCAGCCGGTCGAGCCATCCGACGCGCCCCATCACGTGGCGGTTGCTCTCCCGGTGCAGCTCGCCCCACGGCCGGCGGCCGGTGGCCGAGACCGCGTCCCGCATCGCCCGCTCCTCCAGCCCCTCCAGCGTCTCGACCGAATCCGTGCTCGGGTCGTCGATCCACGCCCCCGCCGCCTCGCCCCCGGACTCGTCGCCGACCAGCTCGAGCAGGGCGGACACCGGGAAGTAGCGCCACTCCTCCGTGCGCCGGAACTCGTCGGCCGCGATCAGGGACCGGAGCCGATGGACCCAGGCGTAGAAGACGCTCGCACCCCGCGCTCCGACCGTGACGCGCCGGTCCCAGCCGCGGAGCAGCGACGCGGTGGAGTCGTCACCGACGCGGCGTGCCGCCTCCGTCGCCCGATCCAGGAGCCGATCCGCGAGCAGGCTCCGCACGTCGCGCTGCAGGGCGAAGGCGCTGTCCGGCGTCCAGGACCGGGCCCCGTCGAGCCGGTCCGCGATACGGCGCGCTCGAAACGGCACGGGGTAGTCCACGCCGATCAGGCCGAACAGGGGACGGGCCTGGAGGTTGTTGGCGCTCGCCACCCAGCCGGACCAGCCGGTGTCGGCGGCCGTCCACGTCGCCGCCGGCATCGAGTCGGCGGCCCAGACGCCGGGCCAGCCCTCTCCGATCGCCCTGGCCGACACCGGCAGCCGCCCGTCCCAGCCGGGACGCAGCGGCACGGCGCCGCTCAGGCGGTAGCCCAGGGCGCCCGCGCTCGATCCCCACACGACGTTCTGCTGGGGCGAGCCGAAGCTGCCGACGGCCTCCCGGAAGGCGCCCGGAGCCGTGGCCCGGTTCATCGCCAGCAGCCCCCTCAGCTCGGTCGTCGGTCGACGCGCCAGCCAGAGCGCCGAGAGGGTCGCCCCGAGGTCGGGGAGCACGTCGCTCACGACCGGGCCCCGGATCGTCTCGCGGACCCGCAGGACCTCGGGCTCCCCGGCGCCGCGGACCCGGAGCGTCTCGGGCCGCACCGTGAAGTCGCGCCAGCCGTCGGCCGTGCGGTAGCGCGAACCGTCCAGGTCGACCGTCTCGACGGCGAAGTCCATGTCGTCGACCATACCGTTGGTGAACGCCCAGGCGACGCCCCCGTTGAACCCGACGATCACGCCCGGCGTCCCCGGCAGGGTGAGACCCGCGGCCCGGAACCCGTCCGCCGAGCGCAGGCCCATCACGAACCAGATCGCGGGCGCCCTCAGGCCGAGGTGCATGTCGTTCGCGACGATCGGGTGGCCGGAGGCCGTGCGGTCCCCGGCCACGGCCCAGTTGTTCGAGGCGTGGAAGCCGAGACCGCCGAGCCACCGCCAGGGGAGCCGGTCCGGTCGCCGCCTCCCCTCCTCCCGGACGCTCGCCCCCTCCACGCGCCGGCCCGTCGTCGTGTCGGGCGGACGGTAGGGGAGGTCGGCGAC
>CAZEUW010000054.1:0-9221 GCA_964515425.1 uncultured Gemmatimonadota bacterium
TGCCGGCGGCCTCGGCACCGTCCTCGTCGCCGAGGATGGCGCCGAGGATGGCGCCGCCGGCCGTGCTGCCGCCGATGATCGCGGCGTCGCCGCCGGTGAGCGCCTCGTCACGCTCCTGCACGTCCATGCTCGTGATCTCGGCCGCCAGCGGCACCCGCTCGCCGTCGGCCTCGATCGTCTCGGGCGCGAGGGCGATCACGTTGCGCTCCTCGCCCTCCTCGGTGCGGACGGTGCCGGCCCGCGCGACGGTGCCCCGCACCTTCGCGCCTCGAGCGATCACGGTCTCGCCGTCGACCGAGATCGGCTCGACGACGGTCGCCGTGAAGGGATCGCCCCGGGAGCTCCGCGACGTGCTCACGGTGCCGTCCAGCTCGACGGCGATCTCGGTGCCCGACTCGAGGACGACCGCGCTGCCCGTCCCCCCGCCCCGGTCAGGGGCCGAACGGGGGGTCTCCTCGCCGCCGGCGGAGGCGGAGTCGGACTCGGACGCCCCGGCTCCCGGGGCGCCGCACGCTGCGAACGCGAAGGTGGCCGCGAGCGCGAACGCGCCGAGCCTGCTCGATACGTTCCTCGTCTGGATCTCCATGGTGCGTCACCTCGTCGTCTCTGCTCGTGGTCGATCGGATCCGTGTGATCGATCGTTCCGTCGTCCCATAGGGAGCAGGGAGCGTGCGAGGCGGGGAGCTGTGGTCCGCCGGGCCCGGCACCGCGACCGATCCGGCGCGATCGAAAGGCCCAGGACCCGCCCGCGGCGCCGGTCCTGGGCGGACCGCACGATGCCGGAGGGGGTCGCGACGCGGGCGCGGCCGCGCCGAGCACGATCGCGCCGCGGGTCCCACAAAGCCACGTGGCCGCCCATATCCGGGATTTTTTCCCTGCTGTTCGCCGGTCTGGGAGCCTCCGGCCCTCGATCCGTCACGTACGCCACCTGTCGTATGCCTTGATGCGCCGGTACGTTTCCGGATGACCATGCAGACTTCACGGATGCCTTCTAAATCTCCGCCCGCGCCGCGGCCTCCGGCCCGTTCTCCCGCGCCGCCCTCGGTGAGCCCGGTTGCCGCGTGCGCCGTTCTCTCATCGCTCACCGTCCTCTTCCTCGGGGCGGGCACCCTGTCCGCGCAGGAGACGGACTCGGGCGAGGAGCCGGCAGCACTCTCGGGCCTGGTCGTCCGGGCCGAGAGCGCCCGACCGGTGGAGGGCGCCCGCGTCGACGTCGTCGAGCGCGACCGCTCCACCCTGACCGACTCGGCGGGCCGGTTCACCATTTTCGGCCTCGAGGCGGACACGGTGACGCTCCGCGTCAGCTATCTGGGAGGTGCGACGACCGACCGCACCGTCGTGCTTCGCAGCGGGCGGACGGCCCGGGTCCGGATCGAGGTCGAGCCCGAGGCGGTCGCCATCGAGGGCGTCGACGTCGTCGCCGTCCGTTCGGCCCGGAAGCCGCTCGAGCTGTTCGCCCTGCGCTACGAGCAGGGAGGCGGACGGGTGGTCACGCGGGAGGAGGTCGAGGCCCACGACGGTCTGCTGAGCAATCTCATCTCTCGCCACAATCCCTACGGGCCGGGGACGAAGATGCGCAGACTCAAGAGCGTGCACTATCACCGGCTGAAGTCCGGCGGCTCGCTGACGGTCGGCGGGCAGCCGGGGTTCGGTGCCGACCCCCACTGCGATCCCCAGCTCTTCGTGAACGGCCGCCGTGCCGACTGGGTCGCGGGCTCCGCGGTGATGTTCGGCCAGGACGACCTCGACACCTTCCGGAGTGAGGAGATCTCGGCGATCGAGATCTACCCGCCCATCGCCGTCCCGCACTCGTTGCGCACGCGGAAATCTCGCCAGTGCGGCGCGATCGTGCTGTGGGAGAGGGACTACATCACGGGCGAGGGGCCGTAGCGACTCAGCCCGCCCCGTCTGCTCCGAACAGGTCGCCCGCCAGGTACTTCAGCCCGGTGTCGCAGGCCACGGTGACCACCGTCCGGTCGGGGCCGAGCTCCCCGGCGAGGCGCAGCGCGCCCGCCACGTTCAGGCCGCTCGAGGTGCCCACGAAGACGCCCTCCTCCCGGGCCAGCCGTCGGGCCGTCGACCGCGCCTCCTGCTCCGGCACCGTCCGCACCTCGTCGCAGAGCGCCTCGTCGAGCAGCGGGGGAACGAAGCCGACGCCGATCCCCTCCACGCGGTGCGACCCCGTGCGGCCCTCCGTGATCACCGGCGACTCGGCCGGCTCGAACGCGACGATCCGGGCCTCCGGCCGGGCGCGGCGCACGGCGCGCGCCGCCCCCGTCAGCATCCCCGCCGACCCGACGGCGCCGCAGAGGACGTCCGGCTCGCCCGGACGCTCGAGCAGCTCCTCGCCGAGCGCCTCGTAGCCGTCCAGCGCGTCGCGGTTGTGGAACTGGTCCACGTGGAAGACGTCGTCGGCCTCCGCCAGCTCCGCCGCCCGCTCCCGCATCGCCTCGATGAGCCCGGCCGTCACGGCCCCTCCCTCGGAGGGGAGCACCTCGAGCTCCGCTCCCAGGGCCCGCATCGTCGCCCGCTTCTCCGGCGCGAAGGCGTCGGAAGTGACGACCACCAGGCGGTAGCCCTTCACCGCGCAGACCAGCGCGAGGGAGGAGCCCGTGCTCCCGCCGGAGTACTCCACCACCGTGGTGCCGGGCCGAAGCTCGCCCCTCCGCTCGGCCCCCTCCACGATCGCGAGGGCCATACGGTCCTTGTAGGAGCCCGACGGGTTCGTCCCCTCCAGCTTGACCCACGCCGCCGCCGCGCCGTCGGGCGCCATCGAGCGGAGGCGCACGACCGGCGTCCCGCCGATCGCGTCGAGGACCGTCGTCATGCCGTGCTCCGACGCGTCGGGCTCCCCGCGCCGGGCGCCGTGGCCAGCAGCCAGGCGCCGAGCGCGCCCGACGCGAGCGACGCCGTGAGGATCGCGATCTTGGCGCCGTCCAGCAGCGCCGCCTGGTCGAAGGCGAGCCCGGCGATGAAGAGCGACATCGTGAAGCCGATCCCGCACAGGCAGGCGGTGCCGTGGATCTTCCGCCAGCTCACCCCGTCGGGGAGGGACGCGAACCCCGTCCGTACCGCGAGCCACGCGAAGCCGGTCACGCCCACCTGCTTGCCGACGAAGAGGCCGAGCACGATCCCGAGGCCGGCCCCGGAGCCGAGCGACCCGAGCGCACCGGCGTCGATCCCGACCCCCGCGTTGGCGAGGGCGAAGAGCGGCATGACCAGGAAGGCCGACCAGGGGTGGAGGATGTGCTCCATCCGGGCGAGCGGCGAGTCGACCTGGCGGCAGGAGAGCTCCAGGGCATGGATCGCCTCGATCCGCTCCCGGTCCGGGGC
The DNA here is from genome assembly GCA_964515425.1 of uncultured Gemmatimonadota bacterium. GTDB lineage: Bacteria > Gemmatimonadota > Gemmatimonadetes > Palauibacterales > Palauibacteraceae > CAYVFM01. The sequence continues at coordinate 3,334 of CAZEUW010000054.1, forward strand.
GTCCCCCTCGACCTGGTCCGCGAGCGCCTCGCCCGCGTCCTCCGCGAGCTCCCCGGTCGGCTCCCCGCCGCGGATCACCCGCAGCAGCCCCTCCACCCGCTCCAGGAAGGCCTGCCGGTCGATCTTCCGACGGGCCGGGACGAAGAGGGCGAGCAGCACGCCGGCGAGGGTGGCGTGCACACCGGACTTCAGCACGGCGAACCAGAGCGCGATCCCGAGCAGGCCGTAGATCGGGAGCCGCCGCACCCCGCCCCGGTTCGCCGCGAAGAGGAGCATCAGGATCACGCCGGCAGCGCTCATCGCCTCGAGCGACAGCTCGGACGTGTAGAACAGGGCGATGACGATCACCGCGCCCAGGTCGTCGGCGATCGCCAGGGCGGCGAGGAAGACCTTGAGCGAGGTCGGCACCCGGTCGCCGAGCAGGGCCAGCACGCCCAGGGCGAAGGCGATGTCGGTGGCCATCGGGATCGCCCAGCCGTCCATCGCCGCGCCGCCGCCGGCCACGGCCACGTACAGCCCGGCCGGCACCACCATCCCGCCCATCGCGGCGGCCAGCGGCAGGGCCGACTGGCGAGGCGACGAGAGCTCGCCGACCAGCACCTCGCGCTTGATCTCGAGGCCGACCACCAGGAAGAAGACGGCCATGAGGCCGTCGTTGATCCAGTGGTGCAGCGACTTGTCGAGCTCGAAGCCGCCGACCGCGATCCGGAAGTGGGTCTCCCACAGGCGGTGGTAGCTCTCGGCGAAGGCCCCGTTCGCCCACACGAGCGCCACCGCGGCGGCCGCGAGCAACAGCACGCCGCCGGCGGCCTCCTCCTGGACGAAGTCACGGAACATCCCGACGATGCGCCCGGGTTGCTCTTCCTCCGGAGCGTCGAAGTGTTTCCTCGGCTCGCGCCGTCCGCCCGTCATCCCTCCACCCTCGTCACGTCGCCACCCTCCTCACGCGAGCACGCTCTCCTGACCCGAGTCGCGAACGAACAGGCAGGTCGACCGGCTCCGGTCCAGCACCGCGTCGACGAAGCCGAAGTCGGGGTCGGCCACGAGGCCGAAGATGCCGAGGTCCGCCTGGGGCGCGTCGTCGAGGAACTCGCCGAAGGGCCGGGCCTCGGCGAGCGTCTCCGCCCCGTGGAGGCGCGCCAGGCTGATCAGGTCCTCCAGGAAGCTCTCGGCCGCCTCGACCTGCGATGGGTCGTCGACCGCCATCAGGAGCCGGAGCTTCGCGCCCCAGTTCTTCCGGATCAGCAGGCCGGTGAGGAGCTGGAGGTCCAGGTTCCCGATGTCCCACGAGATGCGCCAGTCGGGGCTGCGGTCCCGGATCCAGACGTTGATGACGCGCCGCTGGCCGAGGCCGGCGAGCGGGTGCTGGGCGTAGAGCGCGGCACCCACGTGGAGCCGGTCGGCTTCCGCGACGATGCGCCGCACGTCTTCCCTCCCCTCCCGCGACTCGGGCAGGCGAAGGAAGACCATGTTGGGGCGGAAGAAGGCGCCCCGGAGCGCCTGCATCCCGGCGACGACGCCGTCCGCGAAGCCACCCTCGGCGGCCAGCCCCGGCGAGCGGATCACCGTGAGGCCGGAGAGCGCGTCCCGCTCCCGGAAGGCGCGCACCATCCCCTCCAGCCGGTGGGCCATCGCCTCCTCGTCCCGGTCGCCGCGGGCCAGCCCCATGAGGTTCACCTGACCGTTCGGGCGCGCGATCGCCTCGAGGATCTGGAAGGTGCCCCGCAGCTCGCGCGGATCCTGGACCGGCACCAGCAGGTTCGGCTTCCAGGCTCGCTCCTGCCGGATGGGGAGCTCGGTGACCTTGGCGGCCGCCCACTCGGCCAGCGCCACGAAGAGCCCGCTCCGGACGTCGGCGAAGGGCGCCTCCAGCCGGCGGCGGAGCAGCAGCCAGTAGACGGCGAGGACGATGACGATCGAGATCCAGCTCACCGTCGGGTTGATGATGAACATCGCGAAGAGCGAGCCCAGCAGGCCCGCGAGCGGCACCGCCCGCGGGACCTCGAGGCGCGGCCGGAAGCTCACCAGCCCCAGGCTCTGCTCCACCACCAGCACGCCGTTCAGCATGGCGTAGGTGATCAGGAAGAACATCGTGATCAGCGGCGCCACGGCGTTCAGGTCGCGCAGCAGGAGGGTGAGGAACAGGATCCCGCCCGTGACGAGCATCGCGTTGCGGGGCTCGCCGGTCTTCGTCTGCCGGGCCAGCCACTCGCCCCCCGGCAACACGCGGTGCTCGCCCATCGCCATGAGGATGCGGCCCGACCCGACCAGCGAGGCCAGCGCCGAGGAGAAGGTCGCTCCCAGGAGGCCGGCCACCACCGGCGGCCCCCAGTACGCCTCGTCGATCATGACCGTGTAGTTGGAGACGAGCTCCTCGGGCGTGGCCGAGCGCGCCAGCCAGTAGGCGAGGAGCAGGTAGACCACCAGGCTCACGGCGATGGCCGCCAGCGTCCCCCTCGGGATGCTGCGGCGGGGCGTCTTCAGCTCCCCCGACATGTTCGCGCCCGCCATGATCCCCGTCGAGGCGGGGAAGAAGACGGCGAACACCACCCAGAAGCTCGTGCCCTGGAACCCGTCCTCGGGCGCGCCGGGGAAGCTCCCCCACCAGCCGACGTTGTCGACCGGGTACTGCATGGAGCCCGTCGCCGCCGCCATCGCGATCGAGAAGAGGGCCACCGCGATGACGGCCATGATCACGTACTGGACCCGGATGGCCAGGTCGGCGCTCTTGTAGGCGATCGCGAACAGGCTGAGGAAGATGACCAGGTCGACCAGGAGAGCGGGGTGCTCGGGAAAGATCCACAGCCAGCCCTCCCGGAAGCCGAAGACGTAGAGGGTCACCGCCAGCGCCTGCGAGACGTAGCGCGGGATCCCCAGGGCGCCTCCGATCTCGAGCCCCAGCGACTGGGCGATGATCGCGTAGGCGCCCCCCGCGCCGATCCGGATGTTCGTCGTGATCGACGACATCGAGAGCGCGGTGCAGGTCGTGATGCCGAAGGCGAGGAGGATGATGAGCGCGCCGCCCAGGATGCCGGCGTTGCCGACGACCCATCCCTCCCGGAGGAACATGATGACGCCGAGGATGGTGAGCAGGGTCGGCGTGAACACCCCGCCGAAGGTCCCGAAGCGGGCGATGCGCTCCGGGCCCGGGATCCCGCCCTCGCCGGGCGGAGCCGCCTCCGGCTGCCGGAGGTCGACTTCGGCGGGCTCTTCGGCCGCCCGCTCCGAACCGGCGGCGGCCGCGCTCGGACCCTCCGGCCGGTCGACGTCGGTCGGGGTCGACCGCGGGCGCTCTCCGTGATCGTCGAAGTCGGGCACGCGAGCTCCTGTGGACGGGTCGGTCGTACGGAATCGGGGCGCAATATACGGGGGACGCGGTTCAGCAGAACCGTTCCGCGACGTCCTCCCGGGCGGATCGCCTCGGCCCCCCGGGCCTTCGCGGACCGCTTCTCCGCCGATAGGTTGACACGGTGCGTGATCGACGACCGTCGTCGACGCGACGCCGGATGACGTGACCCACTCCGGACCCCGGGAGACCTTCGTGAACGTACCCGACGCGCCCTTCGCCTCCGCGCTGGTCGCCCTCGCGGTCGCGGCGACGCCGGCCCAGCCGCTGGCCGCCCAGGAGGCCGGTGAGCAGGCCGGGGCCGCCGACACCGCCGCCGCGAGCGGCCTGCACGCGAGCGTCGACGCGGCCGTGGAGCGGATCGCCCCCTCCATGGTCGAGATCCGCCACCGCATCCACGCCAACCCCGAGCTCGGCAACCGCGAGACCGAGACGGCGGCGCTGGTCGCCGAGCACCTCCGGTCGCTGGGCTTCGACTCGGTGAGCACGGGCGTCGCCCACACCGGCGTCGTGGGGATCCTGGAGGGCGGCCGACCGGGCCCCGTGGTCGCCGTCCGGGCGGACATGGACGCCCTCCCCGTGCGCGAGGAGAGCGGGCTCCCCTTCGCCTCCGAGGTGACGGCGACCTGGAACGGCCGCGAGGTGCCCGTGATGCACGCCTGCGGTCACGACATCCACACCTCGGTGGGGCTCGGCGTGGCGTCCGTGCTCGCCGGGTTCCGCGACGAGCTGCCCGGCACCGTGAAGATGATCTTCCAGCCGGCCGAGGAGGGGCCGCCCGAGGGCGAGGAGGGCGGGGCCGAGCTGATGCGCGAGCAGGGCGTGCTCTCGGGACCGGAGCCCGGGGCGATCTTCGCGCTGCACGCCAAGCCCGAGATGGAGGTGGGCCAGCTCGGGTGGACGCCGGGGCCCGCGTTCGCCGCCGTCGACCACTTCTACGCCACGATCCGGGGCGAGCAGAGCCACGGGGCCTACCCCCACCTCGGCGTCGACCCCGTGGTGATGGCCTCGCACGCGGTGACCGCCCTCCAGACGATCCGGTCGCGCAACCTGGATCCCCTGGAGCCCAGCGTGGTGACGGTGGGCATGATCCACGGCGGGGAGCGCTTCAACATCATCCCCTCCGAGGTGCGGCTCGAGGGCACCGTCCGGACCTACAGCGACTCCGCACGCGACGACGTGGAGCGGCGGATGCGCGAGATCCTCGAAGGCGTGACGAGCGCGGGCGGCGGCGACTACGAGCTCCGCTACGACCGGGTCACCCCCGCGACCATCAACGACCCCGAGCTGTCGCGGGCCGCGGCGGAGACCCTATCGGGCATGGCCGGCGACGTCGAGGCGCGCCAGGTCCCGCCGGTGATGGGCGGGGAGGACTTCGCCTACTTCTCGCGCGTGGTTCCCGGCTTCTACTTCCGGCTCGGCACGACGGACCCGGAGCACGGGTCCGGGGGACTTCACACGCCGACCTTCCGGGGGGACGACGACGCGGTGCCGATCGGCATCCGCGCGATGAGCCACCTCGTCGTCGACTACCTGCAGGGAGAGATCGCGCCGTGAGCGGCCGCACGCGCTGCCCGTGGGCCGAGGAGCACGAGCTCCTGCGCGACTACCACGACACCCGCTGGGGCGTGCCCGTCCGGGACGCCCGCGAGCTGTTCGGGATGCTCGTGCTCGAGGGCCAGCAGGCCGGCCTCTCCTGGCTCACCGTCCTGAAGAAGGAGGAGGGCTACCGGGCGGCCTTCGACGACCTCGACCCCGAGGCGATGGCCGCGCTCGAAGACGAGGACGTCGAGCGGCTGCTGGAGGATCCGGGCCTCATCCGGAGCGAGCGGAAGCTGACCGCGGCGATCGAGAACGCCCGGGCCTTCCTGGAATTCCAGGAGGGCGAGGACGTCGGCTTCGCGGAGTTCCTCTGGGACTACGTGGACGGGGAGCCGATCGTGAACCGGTGGGAGTCGCCGAAAGAGGTCCCCTCCAAGTCCTCGATCTCGCAGGGGATGGCCTGCGACCTCGAGGAGCACGGCTTCAGCTTCGTCGGTCCCACGATCTGCTACGCCTTCATGCAGGCGGTCGGGATGGTGAACGACCACCTGGTGAGCTGCTGGCGGCACGGGGAGGTCGGAGGGGAGACGCACGGAGGCGAGGCGCGCGACGGCCGGGCGGCAGGCGCGCCGGCGGGATGAGCGGGCCGACCGCCGACCGGACGCGGGGCTGCCTGGTCACGGGCGCCTCGACGGGGATCGGGCGGGCCACGGCGCGGGCGGTCGCCGCGGCCGGCTTCCGGTCCCTAGGCACCGTCCGGTCGCGGGAGGACGCGGCCGAGCTGCGGGAGGAGGGCGTCCTGCCCGTGCTCATGGACGTCACCCGACCGGAGAGCGTGGAGGAGGCCCGGGTCGCCGTGGAGGGAGCGCTCGAGGGCCTCCCCCTGCACGGGCTCGTGAACAACGCCGGCGTCGCCTCCGCCGGTCCGGTGGAGCTGCAGCCGGACGAGGAGCTCCGGGAGACCCTGGAGGTGAACCTCGTCGGCGCGGCGCGCGTCACC
>CAZEUW010000054.1:9321-11997 GCA_964515425.1 uncultured Gemmatimonadota bacterium
CGAGGAGCTCCGGGAGACCCTGGAGGTGAACCTCGTCGGCGCGGCGCGCGTCACCAGCGCCTTCCTCCCCTTCCTCCGGGAGGCCCGGGGTCGGATCGTGAACGTCAGCTCCGTCTCGGCGCTCGTGCCGCCCCCGTACCTCGGGGCCTACGCGGCCTCGAAGGCCGGGCTGGAGGCGCTGTCCGACAGCCTGCGCCGCGAGCTGGCGCCGCTGGGCGTGGACGTGTGCGTCGTCGAGCCGGGAAGCGCCCGGACGCCGATCTGGGAGAAGATGGCCGGCCGCAGCCTGGACCGATATCGCGGATCGCCCTACGAGCGGCGCCTGCTCACGCTTCGGGAGAGGGCCCTCGCGGGAGGCGAGTGCGGCCTCGAGCCGGAAGTGGTGGCGCGGGCGGTCGTGGAGCTGCTCACCGATCCCCGGCCTCCGGCCCGCCGCGTCGTGGCGTCCGCGTCGCTGCGGTACTGCGTCCTGCCCCTCCTCCCCGATCGGTGGGTGGACCGTCTGGTCGCGCGTGCCCTGGAGGAGGGTTAGTCGGGGAGGGGGACCGCCCCCGCGCTCGACGACCTCGGCCCCCTGTCGCGCCGCGTGGCCCGCCGTCCGGGCGCATGATAGGATGAACGGCCGAGCCGGAGAGCGTGCCATCCCCGCCCGCCCACGAATGCCGATCCCGCTTCCCGATCCCCACCTAGAACGGCAGCGACTCGTGCGGGCCGAGCGGCCGGCCGGGGACGTCGACCCCTTCCTCTTCCTGCGGCGGGCCGCAGGGCTCCCGCGCGGGTTCTGGGAGCGGGACGGGCGCTGGTGCGCCTGGGCGGGGTCGGCCGCGGTCCTCCGGGCGGGGAGCTCCCCCGAGGAGGACGGGCCCTCCTCCCCGCCGTCCCGGCCGGCGGCCCGCGTCCGGGAGCGGGCGAGAGAAGTGCTGGCGCGGGTCGAGCCGGCTTCCGGCGAGACGGGCGAGACGGGCGAGACGGGCGGGGCGGGCGAGACGGGCGGTGCGGGCTCCGGCGCGAAGGGGCTCGCGGCCGGAGCCGTGCGGTTCCACGGCGGCCTCGCGTTCGATCCCGACGACCGACGTTCCGAGCGGTTCGGATCCGCCGGCGACTTCCCGGCGGCCCGGTTCCACCTGCCCGCCCTCGAGCTCCGCGGCGGGGAGGACGGCGGGGGGGAGGCGCGCATGGCGGCCATCGTGCGCGTGCCCGCCGACCTCGATCCCGAGGAAACGGGCCGCACCGCACGGAGGGCCCTCGATCGGGTGCTCCGCAGGCTCCGCGAGGCCGCGCCGGAGGAGGCCACGGGGGGGATCGGCGACGGCCTCCGCTGCGGCCGGGTCGAGCATACGCCGGGACGCGGCGGCTGGGAGGAGCTGGTCGAGGCGGCGCTCGCGGCGGTGCGCGAGGGGACCCTGGAGAAGGTCGTCCCCGGGCGGCTGGTGGAGCTCGCGCTCGACCGGGCGCCCGACCCCGTGCTCCTGCTGGCGCGTCTCCGGGAGGACAATCCGGGCACCTTCCCCTACATGGTCGAGGCCGGCCCCGGCACGGTGCTCCTGGGCGCGGCGCCCGAGATCGTCGCCTCGCGCGCGAACGGGCGCTTCGAGGCCACGGCCGTCGCCGGGACGGTGCGGGAGGGCGAGGGCCGCGAGGAGCGGGAGCGGCTCGCCCAGCGGCTGCTCGACAGCGAGAAGGACCGTACCGAGCACGAGGTGGGCGTCGAAGACATGCGCGAGGCGCTGCTCTCGGTCGCCGGCGTCGCCGAGGTGGACGCCGAGCCGACGGTGCTGCGCCTCCGGGGGATGCAGCACCTGCTGACGCACCTCTCGGCGCGGGTGCCCGACGAGCTCCACGTGCTGAGCATGCTGGACGCGATGCACCCCACCGCGGCCGTGAACGGGCGCCCCCGGGCGGCGGCGAAGCGCTTCCTCCGGGAGCACGAGCCCTTCCGTCGTGGCTGGTTCGCCGGACCCGTCGGATGGTTCGACGCGACGGGCGACGGGGAGTTCGCCCCCGCCCTCCGCTGCGCCCTCCTGGACGGCGACCGGGCCCGCCTCTTCGCCGGGGCAGGGATCGTGGAGGGCTCCCGGCCCGAGGCGGAGTGGGACGAGACCTCGGTGAAGCTGCTCCCCGTGCTCCGGGCGCTGGGGCTCGACCCGGACGCGGTGGAGGCGGAGGCCGCGCGCGCCGCCACCTCCGTCGACGCCGACCGGGTCGCCCGGGCGACCGGGGGCTGAGGCCGGCCCGGGACGCCGTGGACCGGGGGGCGCTGAATCTCGCCTGGGCCCGGACGCTCGTGCGGGGGCTGGTGCGCGCCGGGCTGCGGGAGGTCTGCGTGGCCCCGGGCTCCCGCTCGACGCCGCTCGTGCTCGCCCTCGCCGAATCGGACGCGGTGCGCCGCTTCGTCCACCTCGACGAGCGGTCGGCGGCCTTCTTCGCCCTGGGCGTCGGCAAGCGGACGGGACGGCCGGCCGCCGTCGTGACGACCTCCGGCACCGCCGTCGCCAACCTCCATCCCGCGGTGCTCGAGGCCTCCCGGAGCGGAGCCCCGCTGCTGCTGCTCACCGCCGATCGGCCGCCCCGCCTCCGGGGCACGGTCGCGAACCAGACGGTCGACCAGGCCGGGATCTTCGGAGGAGCGGTGCGGCTCTACCACGACGCCGGCGTCCCGGAGGAGGGCGACGAAGC
>CAZEUW010000055.1:0-11946 GCA_964515425.1 uncultured Gemmatimonadota bacterium
GGGACTATCACGTTCCCGAGCTTCGGGAGCTGGTCGCCGAACTCCGGGCGCGGGGTGCGTCCCAGCCGGATACGGGACGGCTCGTCGATCTGGAGCTGCTGCTCACCGACGGCTTCCTCCTGTACGGGTCGCACCTGCTGGCCGGCCACCTCGAAGCGGCGACGCTCCACCCGAATTGGCGGGCGGAACGACGCGAGCGCGACATGGTGGGGCTGTTGGAAGAAGCCGTGCGGGACGGCGATCCCGCCGCGGTGCTGGACGGCCTGCGGCCCCCGCAGCCGGGCTACCGCAGACTGATGGACGCGCTCGCCGCGTACCGGCAGCTCGAGGCGGGCGGCGGCTGGTCCACGGTGCCCGAGGGGGCGAAGCTGGCGCCCGGCGACACGAGCGAGAGGGTGCCCGCGCTCCGCGCCCGCCTGGCGGCGGTGCCCGAGGTCGTCGCCGGTGAGACGGGGCCTCCCGACCTCCGTTCGCCCGATGGCTCCCGCGTCTACGATGAGGCCCTCGCGGATGCGGTACGGTCGTTCCAGCGGCGCCACGGGCTCGAGCCCGACGCGGTGGTGGGGCCCGGGACGCTCGCCGCACTCAACGCGTCGCCCGCGGAACGGATTCGCCAGCTCGAGGTGAACCTGGAGCGCTGGCGCTGGCTGCCGCAGGATCTCGGCGACCGTCACGTGATGGTGAACATTGCCGATTTCCGCCTGGACGCGGTCGAGGAGGGCGAGACGACGCTCACCATGCGGGCCATCGTGGGGCGACCCTACCGCCAGACGCCGGTGTTCAGCGACAGGATCTCCTACATGGTGTTCAGCCCCTACTGGCACGTGCCCCACAGCCTGGCCGTCAACGACCAGCTCCCGCTGCAGAAGGAGGACCCGAGCTACTTCCGCCGCATGGGCTTCCGCCTCTTTCGCGGTTGGGGCACCGACGCCGCGGAGGTGGACCCCGCCTCGGTCGATTGGAGCTCGGTCACGCCCCGGAACTTCGGCTTCCGACTCCGTCAGGATCCCGGCCCCCAGAACTTCCTCGGGGCCGTGAAGTTCATGTTCCCGAACCCGTGGAACGTCTACCTGCACGACACGCCCGGACGCGAGATGTTCGCGAGGACGGCGCGCAGCTTCAGCTCGGGGTGCGTTCGGTTGGAGAAGCCGCGCGAGCTCGCGCTCTGGCTCCTCCGCGGACAACCGGAGTGGACACCCGATCGGGTCGACCGGGCGATGAGGGCGGGACGCGAGGAGACCGCGCGGCTGTCGGGCCCGGTGCCGGTCCACCTCCTCTACTGGACGGCGTTCGCGGACGCGGAGGGCGCGGTGCAGTTCCGCCCCGACGTGTACGACCGTGACGCCCCGGTGGTCCGGGCGCTGGAGCGGGCGCCGCCGGGTCCGGAGATTCCGTCCGAGACGTCGGGAGGACGCCCCGGTACGTGAGTCCGGCAAGGCACTTTCCGGAGCCGGATCCGGCTCTGCGCCGTGCCGCGCGCACGGTGAGGCGCCTGTGGAGACCCATGGCGGCCTGGTCCCTGATTGTGTGGGCGCTGGTCGCCTCTCTGCTCCCGCCGACCTCGTCCCTCCTGCTCGGCTGGTCGTGGCTCACGGGCCCGGAGGAGGTGGTGGCCAACGAGGCGCTGTTGGGATGGATCCTCACCCCCCAGGGGATGACCTGGCTGGTAGTGGCCGGCAGCCTCGGGCTCGCCGGAACGGTGCTCCACGTCGCCGGGATCTTCGAGATCGTCACCGAGGACAGGGAGGGGTCGGAAGCCTCGGTGCAGGAGACGGCGCGACGGCTGCTGCCGAGGCTGCCGGCGCTCGCGCGGCTCTGCGCCGTCGCGGTCCTCGCGGGGCTCGTGGCGGCGCTCGTGCTGGCGGCGGGCCTGTGGATCGTCTACCGGCTCTTTCTGGGAGCCTATGACATCAACTACTTCCTGGCGGTTCGGCCGGCCTCCTGGTGGCTCGCGCTGGCGGCCGCCACGAGCTGGCTCGCCGTTTGGGGCTCGGTCGTGGCCTGGTTGCTGGGGCGGAGCCTGCTGGCCCTGCCCGCCCACCTCCACGGTCACCGTTCTCTCACCGCCGCGGTGCGCCGCTCCTGGCGCGGGACGCGGGGCGAAGGCACGCGGATGCTGAAGGTGCTGGCCGGGGCCGTGGCAGGATGGCTCCTGGTCAGGGCGCTCGTGGACGCGGGAGTCCTGGCGCTCGGACGGACCATGCTCGCGTGGACGATGTCGAGCTTCGACTCCCTCCAGCCGATCCTGGCCGTCACCGGCGGATGGGTCGTGCTGTCTCTGGCGCTCGACGCCGCAGTGACGTTCCTTGGAATCGCTTTCGTCTCCACGCTGCTGACGGGGCTCTATCACGCGGACTCCGGCCTCGCCGACACGGTCGAGCGCGGCGGACCGCGAGAGCCGTCGGCCCCCCTGCGCTCTCGACTGGCCGAGTGGTCCCGACCGATTCGTGCGCTTCCGGCCGCCGGGCTGGCGCTCGTGCTCTCGCTCGCGGTCGGAGCGGTCCTCCTGGAGCGGATCCCGGATCCAAGCCCCGTGGCGATCACCGCGCATCGGGCGGGGCCCCCGCCGGCTCCCGAGAACACGCTGGCCGCTCTGGAGGGGAGCATCGCGGCGGGAGCCGACTGGGCCGAGATCGACGTCCAGCTGACGCGGGACGGCGTACCGGTCGTGGTGCACGACGCGGACTTGATGCGCGTCGCAGGCGATCCCCGACGCGTCTCGCGAGCCACCTACCGGGAGCTGTCGAACGTCGTCCAGCGGCCCGCGGGCGGTGCTTCCGCACGCGAGCGGCGGGTCGCGTCGCTCGGCGAATTCCTGGAGCGGGCGGCGGACCGGATCGGTCTGATGGTGGAGCTCAAGTACTACGGCTGGGACCCTCGTCTCGCCGAGGAGGTCGTCCGGGTCCTCGGGGACGCCCGTCCCGAAATTGCGATGGTCGTCTCCCTGGAGCTGAGGGCCGTGCGGCAGCTGCGCGCGCTGGGCGCGCCGGTACCCGTCGGATACGCGGCCGCCGCATCCGTGGGCGACCCCAGCCGTCTCCCGGTCGATTTCCTGGCGCTCTCGCGACGGGCCATGGCCCCCTCGCGACTACGGTCCGCCCGCCGAAAGGGCGTCGACGTCCACGTGTGGACGGTGAACCGGGCCGCCGACATGGCGCGCGTGATCCAGGCCGGGGCGGACGGCGTCATCACGGACCGCCCCGCTCTCGCCGCACGGGTCGAGGACGAGCTCCTCGAGCTCCCGGCCGCAGCGCGACTGGTGCTCCGCTTCGGTCACCTGGTCGCCGAGGAGGAGGAAGGGGACGCCGCCGATGAGGCGCTGTAGCCCCGGACGTGGGGCGAGCGCGGTGAAGGATCCGCGGGCGAGGCTGAGGTCGGCCGGCCTGGGCGGGAGCGGCGTCGCCCCCCTCGTCGCCGCGGTCGCGCTCCTCGCGGTCCCGGGGCCCCGCGCGACGGCCGCCCAGTCGGCTCCAGGGACCCAGGGCGACTCCGCCCCGGCCCGCGCGTCCTTCGCCCTCGCCTACCACGGCCAGGTCGTCCCCTGGCGGCAGTTCCTGCTCCGGGCTCTGCCGGGCGAGGAGGTCGCCCTGGAGATCCGCTCGGCCTCGGAGGCCCTGGGCGCCCCGCCCGGCGCCCGCACCCGGATCCCGGAGGGGCGCTACCGCCTGGAGGCGTCCGACGGTGGTGTCGAGAGGACGGGCCGTCGGTCCTGGCTCTGGACGGCTCCGGACACCCCCGGCATTCACCGGCTCGTCGTGCGCCACACCCCCGGCGCGAGGGCTCGGAGCGGCGCTTCGGTCGCCGACTCGATCGCTCTGACCGCACCGGTGCTGGTGCCCCTCTCCGAGGCCCGCGGCGGCCGGGTGAGTAGCTATCGGGTGGGCTCGTATCCCGACGAGGTCTTCCGTGACCTTCCCCGGTACAGGAAGCCCCGCGGCTTCATCCGCGTGACCCGGGAGGCCGCGGCGCTGCCGGTGAGCCCGCATTTCCGCCTGGGCCAGTTCTCGGTCAGGCGTCCGGCGCGGTGGCCGAAGTTCACGGTGCTGCACGAGCGGCTGCTCCTGAAGGCGGAGCTGCTCGTCGAACGGGCCTCGCGCCGGGGCGTGCCGACCCGCGGATGGCGCGTGCTCAGCGGGTTCCGATCTCCCTGGCACAACCGGTCCATCGGTCGCCCCCGCTTCAGCCGGCACATCTTCGGCGACGCCGCCGACCTCTACGTGGACACGGACGGCGACGGACGAATGGACGATCTGACCGGTGACGGCCGTGTGGACGTCCTCGACGCGGACGTCCTCTACGACCTCGTCGACCGCATGGACGCCGATCCCGCCCTCCGACCGCTGATCGGCGGGCTCGGGAAGTATCGGACCACGCCCAACCACGGTCCCTTCATCCACCTGGACGCGCGCGGCTACCGTGCTCGGTGGTGATCGACCAGTTTCAGGAGGAGATGACGTCCACCCGCCGGGGAGGTTCGCGATGAAGATGAAGGAGACCGAAGAGGGAAGTTCTCGTCGACCCGGACGCAGCGGCAGGAAGGTGGTCCGACTCGTCGTGCTCGCGCTCGCCGCGGTCGCCGTCCTCGTGCTGATCCTCCAGAACCAGGAGCCGGCGCAGACCCGGTTCCTGGGCTGGAGGGTGGAGATGCCGCGCTTCCTGCTGCTGGCGGTCGTCTACGGGCTGGGGGTCGTCACGGGCTGGGTGGTCCGCTGGCTGGGCGGCCGGTAGCGCCGCCCCGCGCTCACTCCCCGGGGGGTGCCGGCACCTCCGCACGCCGCGACACCCTGAGCTCGACCCGGGAGCCTTCGGGCAGGACCGCGGGCTCGCTCCCGGTACCCAGGACGATCGCTTCCCCGTCCGCCCGGATCAGCGACCGCCGGAGCAGCGCGGCGCCCGCCCGCGCCCCGACCACCTCGCCGGCGAGGGCGTCCGCGCCGGAAGCGCCCGAGCCGCTCCCACCTCCCGATTCCGCGCCCTCGCCCTCCGGAGCCCGGGCTTCGACGCCCGTGATCTCGGTGGGGAGGGCCAGGGTCCGGTCGCCGATCCGGACGCTGTCGAAGGTGGCGGCGATCGCCCACGGCCGTCGGTCGTCGCGCTCCTGGACGGCGGTGACCCGTCCGACCAGCACGGTGCCCTGCGCGAGCACGACCCGGTCGCCCGCCGCGAGGTCGGCGACCAGCCGCCCCTCGAGCCGCTCCCCGGGGCTGCTGGTGTGCGGCCCGACCTCCCGGTCGAGGTGGACCGCCAGCCCGGTCCCGGCGGGCAGCGGACGGGTGTCCGTGCAGCCGGCGGCCAGGCCCGCCGCCAGCGTCGCCGCGCTCACGATCGATACCGCTCGCAGGACCCTGCTCATCGTCGTCACTCCGTTCGCGTATCCGTGCGGTTTCCGCGTCGCGGATCGACACCCGCGCAGGAGACGGACCAGCGCGCGATGGAGACAGTTCGGCGGGGCAGGTGTAGGGGTGTAGGTGCGACCCTTCCGCCCGAACCGTCCAGCCGGAGGTGCATCGTGAGCACAGAGGACCCCGACCGCCGCTCACCCGGCGAACGCTCCCCGGACGGGGACGAGCGACCCGCCCCCGACCACGCCGACGTGCGGCGTGCGCTGATGGGCTTCAGCGAGCTCGTCCAGCGCCTCGAGGAGGAGGGGAGGCTGCTGCAGGCGACGCCGTACCTCCTCGGAAAGCTGGGCGATCTCCGACGGTTGCTTTTCTCCTACGAGGTCCGGACGACCGGACGGCTCGAGCCCACCGCAGACCCGGTCGAGCGCCGCTCCCGCAACGTTGTGCGCGAGGCGATCGAGCGGTACGAGGAGATGATCGAGGAATGGAGCTCGGGGTGGGAGCCCCCGGAAGAGGCCTGAGTCGCCCCGCTCCGGGCGGAGGCCCGGAGGGGAAGGGTCACCGGCGGCCCAGCAGACCTCTCAGGTGCTGCTCGGCGAGGATCTCGTCCGCGGGGGCCAGGTCGTACTCGGTCACCCGGTCCACCGGCACCCAGGCGATCTCGGTGTGCTCGAGCGGCTGGGGGTCCCCGAGGATGTGCGTGGGCACGAACTCGACCGTGTAGTTCGAGCCCGGATCGGGGAGCGAGATCGAGGACCCGGACACGGACCGCACCTCGACGCCGAGCTCCTCGCTGAGCTCGCGCTGGAGGGCGGCGAGGATCGACTCGCCCGGCCGGGTCATCCCCCCGGGGAACTCCCACTTGTCGCCGTGCCTCTTCCTCCTCGGACGACGACAGAGCAGCACCTCGTCTCCTCGCTGGACGACGGCGGCGATGGCGCGAAGCGGCATCAGTTCCTTCCCCGGTTTCCGTGACCTCCGGCCCCTGGATTCGTCATATGCACGGAACGTTCCCTGCACCGGCGGCTGTACGAGCGCCGCAGCGGTGCGCGGACGCCAGCCGCGGCCGAAGGCGGCCGCGAGCGCAGAGACGTCGGACACGCGAACGGAATCAGCACGGGAGAGCCATGCGCACGCACAGTCGAACTGTCGCCGGACTCATCGCCGGCATCGTCGCCCTCGCCACGATCGCGCTCGCGGGAGCGCCGCTCGCCGCGCAGGAGGAGGGATCCTCGTCCGCTTCGGAGGACGTCGTGGAGGCGGTGAACGAGCTCCGGGACCGCTTCCTGGCCACGTACAGGGACACGGCGCCCGCCGAGGGGGCGAGCCTCTTCGCCGAGCAGGGCGTCCTGATGCCCCAGGCGAGCGCCCAGGCTCGGGGACGGGAGGCGATCCAGTCCCGGCTCGAGAGCTTCCTCTCCGACCAGACGGTCTCGATGGGAGCGATCTCGGAGGAGACCTTCGAGCTCGAGGACCGGGTCCTCGACCGGGGCATCCTCTCGATCGAGGTGTCGCCGAAGGGGACGGAGGAGAAGGGCTCGGACACCGGCAAGTACGTCCTCGTCGCGCGACAGGGCGACGGAGGCTGGGAGATCGAATGGTTCATCTGGAGCCTCGACCACCCGCTCCGGACGGTCCAGACGCAGGCCGAGGAGGACTGAGCACCCGCGACACGGCCCGAGTCCACCCCGTGTAGAGCCGCTCGCGGCGCCCGGCTTCCATGCCGGGCTCCCAACGGCGCTCCTCGGTCCAGCGGGCCCTGACGTCCTCCAGCCCGCCGAACACCCCGGCCTCGAGGCCGGCCAGGAAGCCGGCGCCGACGGTGGTGGTCTCCGTGACCGCGGGCCGCTGGACGACGACGTCCAGCACGTCGGAGAGGAACCCCATCGCCCAGTCGTTGGCGGAGAGGCCTCCGTCCACGCGGAGGGCCGAGGGACGGCCGGCGCCGTCGGCCGCCATCGCCTCCAGCAGGTCCCGGGTCTGGTACGCGATCGACTCGAGCGCCGCCCGCGCCACGTGGTCGGCGCCGGCGTCGCGCGTGAGGCCGAGCAGCGCCCCGCGGGCGTCCGCGTCCCAGTGCGGCGCGCCCAGGCCCGTGAAGGCCGGCACCAGGTAGACGCCCCCCGTGTCCTCCACCCGGGCCGCCGCAGCGGCGCTCTCCTCGGGGTCGTCGAGGATTCCCATCTCCTCGTGGAGCCACTGCACGGCCGAGCCGGCGCTGAAGATGCTGCCTTCCAGGGCGTAGGTGGTCCGGCCGTCGAGCCGCCAGGCGACGGTCGCGAGCAGCCGGTGCTCGGACTCGATCGGCTCCTCGCCGGTCGTCTCGAGCAGGAACCCTCCCGTCCCGTAGGTGGCCTTGATCGTGCCCGGCTCGAACGCCGCCTGGCCGAAGGCGGCCGCCTGCTGGTCCCCGACCAGGGCGCACACCGGGACGGTCCCGCCCAGCAGCTCCGGCTCCGTCGCTCCGAAGGGCCCGGCCGTGTCGCGCACCTCGGGCAGGAGCGTCCGGGGGACCTCGAAGATCTCGAGGAGGTCCGGATCCCACCGGCCCTCACGGATGTCGAACAGCGAGGTCCGGGAGGCGTTCGTGGCGTCGGTGGCGTGCACCGCTCCGCCGGTGAGATTCCAGAGGAGCCAGCTGTCGATCGTGCCGAACGCCAGCTCGCCGCGCTCGGCGGCTTCCCGCGCCCCGTCGACCTCGTCGAGGATCCACGCGATCTTGGTCGCCGAGAAGTAGGGATCGAGCACCAGCCCGGTGCGCTCCCGGACGAGGGGCTCGACGCCCTCCTCCCGTAGCCGCTCGCAGGCTTCGGCCGTCCTCCGGTCCTGCCACACGATGGCGGGATGGATCGCGCGGCCCGACTCGCGCTCCCACCCCACGGTGGTCTCGCGCTGGTTCGTGATCCCCAGCGCAGCGACGGACCCGACGCCCCGGGGCGCGATCGCTTCGCGGAGGACGGCGCGCGCGTGCTCCCAGATCGCGCGCGGGTCGTGCTCGACCCGCCCCGGGGCGGGGTAGACCTGGGGCAGCTTCCTCCGGGCGACGGGCCCCAGCCGCCCGTCGGGGTCGAGGACCGCCGCGCGGGTGGAGGTGGTCCCCTGGTCCAGCACCAGCACGCCGCGGCCGGCCGGCATCTAGGACCCGGCGCGGGAGGCGGCCGGCCCCGCTCGAACCCCGCGGCTCACGATCGGGGCCGCTCGGTGGCGCGGCTGGCCGAGCCGGAGTCCTCCTCGGGGAAGTCGCCGGGCGGGACCGACCAGCCCTCGAGGTACCCGACCGCGTAGTCGCAGCCGGCGCGCCGGAGGACCTCCCGCTGGTCGAACCGCTCGACGCCCTTCGCCACCACCTTCGCCCCCAGGGTATGTCCCAGGTCGACCGCGATCCGCACGAGCCGCTCGCTGGAAGAGCTCGGGGCCGGGCTCACCACCGAGCGGTCGAGGTTGAGCACGTCGGGGGCGAGCATCCGCAGCTTCTCGAGCGGCGCGAGGCCGGGCGCGAAGGCGTTGAGGGCGGCGCGGGCGCCGAGCTTCGAGATCCGCCCCCTGAGCTCCGTGCCGCTCCCGTTCAGCTCCTTCGTCACGTGCATCGGGAGCTGGAGGACGAGCCGCTCCGGCGCGATGGGGCCGGCCGCCCGGAGGATGCGGTCCACGTAGTCCGGCAGCGTCTCGTCCCGACACGAGGCCTCGGTGAGATGGACCGCGATCCAGAGGTCGCCGAGGGTCTCCGACCAGTCCCGGAGCTGGAGCGCGGCCTGGGCGAGGACCCAGCGGTCGAGGCGCCGGAGCAGCTCCTCGTCTTCGACCAGCGGGAGGAACTTCGCGGCGGAGAGGAGGCCGAGGCGCGGGTGCCTCCAGCGCACGAGGGCCTCGGCCCCGCTCAGCTGGTCGCCCCGGAGGTCCCGCACCGGCTGGTAGTGGAGCTCGAAGTCGAAGCTGTGGATGGCGTCGTGGAGTTCGTCCAGCAGTCCCCCGTGGCGCGGGGTGTCCGCGTCGCGGTCGGGCCGGTAGACCCGGATGCCGGGCTCCTTGGATCGCCGGTCGCCGTACATGGCGGTGTCGGCCCGGCCGAGGAGCTCCTCGAACTCGTCGGCGTGGCGGGGATAGAGGGCGATGCCGATGCTGGCGCTCAGCTGGATCTGATGTCCGTCGTACTGCACGGGTTCGTTCAGGCTGTCGAGGACCCTCCGCGCCGCGCGCACGGCTCCCGCCTCGTCGTCGACCTCGTTCAGCAGGACCACGAACTCGTCGCCGCCGATCCGGGCGACGGTGTCGGCGTCACGCGCCGACTCCCGGAAGCGGACGGCGGCCTCCTCGAGCGCCCGGTCCCCGGCCGCGTGCCCCAGCGTGTCGTTGAGCTCCTTGAAGCTGTCCAGGTCGATGAAGAGGAGCGCCGCCGTGTGCCCGCCGCGATCGGCCACGGCCAGGACCTGGCTCGCCTGCTCGTGGAGGAGCCGGCGGTTGGCCAGGCCCGTGAGCGGATCGTAGTAGGCCATCTGCTCGAGCCGCTCCCGGGCCTCGGCGCCGGCGCCCAGATCGCGGGCCACGCAGAGCCGGCGGTGGCCGGCGAGCCTCGTCAGGGAGATGTCGAGGGCGACCCGGGCGCCGTCGGGGCGCCGGGCGGTCACCTCACCGCGCCACGTCCCCTCGGACTCGAGGGCCGGAATCGCGCGAGCGCGGATCTTCCTGACCTCCTCCTCGGGAAGGAGGTCGGAGCTGTCCCGTCCCTCGAGCTCTTCGGGGCTGGAGAAGCCGAAGAGCTCCGCGTAGGCGCGGTTGACCCTGAGGTGCCGTCCGCCCGCGTCGAGGAACGCCACCCCGTCCGCCGCGTCGGAGAACACCGAGTCGATGAGGGACTCCGGCGCATCGCCGGCCAGACCCGAGCCACCGGGTTCGATCTTCGGTATCCTCCTGATGTCGTGCAGGGACGATCCCCCCCGTAGACGCTCTCCGTCGGCGATCCGACCGGGCTTCCGTTCAGGGTCGGTAGCTCAATCCGACGGACACCAGCACGTCGTTCTGGATCTCCCCTTCACCCGTCTCCGTCGAGTCGTACTCCGAGATCACGTCGCGCACCTCGATCCTGAGCGCGACGGGATCCCAGGCACGTATCGCCGCCCCGGCCGCCGCGGTAGCGGCGAAATCCGTGGCGCTGCGCGACTCCGGGGCCGCCTGGGGTTGGAGTTGCAGGTCGCGGACCCCTGCGCCCAGCGCGACGAAAGGCTCGACCGGAGAAGCGGGTCCGGAGAGGGGGAGTCGAAGGACGACGTTGGCGAGACCGGCCGCGTAGTCTGCGTCTCCGAGGTCGTCGGGGACCACGCCGGTGAAGGTGGAAGGGACCAGGTTGAGCTGAGCGGGAGCCCAGACGCCGTGCAGGCCGAACCCCACGGTGTTGCTCAGCCACCACACTCCTCCGGCCGAGATGCCGACGGTGGAGGACACCTCGGTGCCGAAGCTGACGGACGTCGTGTTGAGCCGGGCCAGCGGCGCGAGCACGGAGGCGGTGCCGTACACCTCGGGGCCGGGCGAAAGGGCCGTCCGGTCCGCGGTCTCCTGGCCGATCGCCGGCGAGCTCGTCGGACCCGCGAGCAGGGCCAGTCCGACGACCAGGACGGCCGGCAGCCGCCCCCGCCTCATCCGTCCGCCTCGCGGCAGGTCGATCGCCCCATCCTCGCCGGCGGCTATCGGGTCCGGACCACGCTGAGGGTCGGGACCGCGGAGGCGGGTGCGAGTCCCCCCGTCTGGCTGCCCAGACGAACCGCCAGCCCGCGGCCGTCCCGGTCGCTCAGCCGCACGAAGGCGGCCGTCGAGGGACGGGCGTCGAAGTCGAGGGCGGTCGACTCGAAGCCGAGCGCGGTCTCGGCGAGCGGGAAGGGCAGGGGGAAGCTGCCGCCCGCCACCTGGTTGCGATTCAGCCCCGCGAAGACGCTGCGCAGGTTCCAGGTCGCGAACCCACGCTCCGACGCCTCGCCGGTCAGGCCGGCGTCGTCGAGGGCGACGGAGGTCAGGAAGCGGGGGAGGAGGGTCTCCCAGGAGGACCCCGTGGCCTGCTCCACGTTGGCGATCCCGCTCGCCGCGCCCACCCCTCCGGAGGAGAGGGAGCGCGTGAGCTCGGTGTCGTCGAGCCTCGGATCGCGATCGGAGAGCCAGCGGACGAGCGCCCAGGCGAACCCCCGCATCTGGAGGCTGGAGAGGCCGCCCGGATCCTGCTCGGCGAGCGCCGGCGTCGCCGACGGCCCCCGCATGAAGAAGCTCAGCCGTGCGAAGTTGTTGAGATGGAACGTGTTGAACTGGTCGATCAGGTCGCGGTCACCGGTCACGTCCTCCCACGACAGGTTCTCCCCCCGGGCCAGCTCCATCAGCCGCAGCCCGACGAGCTCCTCCGCCAGGTGGGCCAGCCCCTCCTGGAGCCAGGTCACCCCCAGCTCGTCGAAGCCGCCGTCCCGGTGGACGAGCCGCTGCTCGGCGCTGAGGAGGTGCTCCAGCTCGTGCGTCCCGATCGCGCGAGCCTGCCGCAGGGCCTGGTCGAGCCGGAGAACGGAGCCGAACTCGCCCTCGGGGTCCGGCACGGCCATGTACAGCAGCTCGCCCTCGTTGCTGGCAGGGC
>CAZEUW010000056.1:0-11932 GCA_964515425.1 uncultured Gemmatimonadota bacterium
AGATGCGGGACTACGGCACGGCGGGGGTGGGCGGCGTGACGCCGGGCAAGGGCGGCGAGGAGGTCGCCGGCGTCCCGGTCTACGCCACGGTCGCGGAGGCGGTCGAGCGCGACGGCGCGAACACGAGCGTCGTCTACGTCCCGGCCGGATTCGCCGCCGACGCCGTGATGGAGGCAGCCGACAGCGGCATCGAGCTGGTCGTCTGCATCACCGAAGGGGTCCCCGTCGCCGACATGACGCGGGTGGTGCCCTACCTGCGGGAGCGGTCGGTGAGGTTGATCGGCCCCAACTGTCCCGGCCTGATCCATCCCGGTGTGTGCAAGGTCGGCATCCTGCCGGGCCAGATCGTGCGGGAGGGGCCGGTCGGGATCGTCAGCCGCAGCGGAACCCTCACCTACGAGGTGATCCACCAGCTCTCGTCCCGTGACATCGGGCAGTCGACCTGCGTGGGAATCGGCGGGGACCCCATCATCGGCACCGACTTCGTGGACTGCCTGCAGGCTTTCGAGAACGATCCGGAGACGCGGGCCGTGGCGCTCATCGGCGAGATCGGGGGCACCGCGGAGCAGGCGGCCGCCCGCTACGTCGCCGAGCGGATGGAGACCCCCGTCGTGGGCTTCGTGGCCGGGCAGACGGCACCGCCGGGCCGGACCATGGGGCACGCCGGTGCCATCATCTCCGGGGCCGAGGGCACGGCCGAGGAGAAGATGCGGGTCTTCGAAGAGCACGGCGTGGCGGTCGCGGAGCGGCCCGCCGACGTGGCCGAGATCATCGCCGGGTGGCTGGGTTGAGCGCCGCCGCCGGGCATGGAGGAGCGAGCACGAACGATCGAGCCGACGGGGAGACGCCGATGAAGGATCGGGGGAACAAGACGCTGGCGATCATCAAGCCGGACGCGTTCGGGGCCGGCCTGGCGGGCCGCATCCTCGCCCACCTCGAGGACGCCGGCTTCCGGCCGCTGGCCGCACGGATCGTGCTCCTCGGCACCCGGCAGGCGAAGGCGTTCTACGCCGTCCACGCCGAGAAACCTTTCTACGGGTCGCTTGTAGAGTTCATGACCTCCGGGCCCTGCATGCCCGTGGCCCTGGAACGGGAGGACGCGGTGACGGGGCTCCGGGAGGTGATCGGGGCGACCGATCCGGCCGAGGCGGCCGAGGGCACGGTACGGGCGCTCTACGCGGAGAGCGTCGAGCGCAACGCGATCCACGCCTCGGACTCGCCCGAGAACGCCGCCGCGGAGCTGGCGTTCTTCTTCCCTCGCACCGAGCTGATCTGACGCCGATCGACCGACGAGATGCTGGAGATCGACCTGCAATCGCTCGACCGGGAGCCCGCCCAGCGGCGGATCGAGGTCCCGGTCGGGGAGGGCCCCTGGAGCGACACCGGCCTCCGCCTGGCCGAGCCGGCGGTCGTGGAGGTCCGCGCGAGCCTGACCGGCGATCGGGGCGTCCACGTCCTGGGGGAGCTCCGGGCGCCGCTGGTCCTGTCGTGCCGCCGGTGTCTGCAGGACTTTCGCCGGGAGGTCACGGTGGCGCTGGACCTGCTGTTCGATCCCGGCGTGGACGAAGAAGGAGAGCGGGAACAGGTGTACGGCCTCGAGGCCGAAGCCGCGGACCTGGACCTCGGTCCGCCGCTCAGGGAACAGCTGCTGCTGTCGGTGCCGCCGTATCCTCTCTGCGGGGAGGACTGCCGGGGGCTGTGCCCCAGGTGCGGGATCGACCGGAACGAAGAGAGCTGCGACTGCACGCTCCGTGAGCCAGACCCGCGTTGGGCGGCGCTCCGCGATCTCAAGGAGGAGATGGCGGAGGAGTAGCCCGGACGGAGCCTCGAACGAACGATCGGGAGATAGACGATGGCCGTACCGAAGAAGCGAACGTCGAAGCAGCGAAAGCGGAAGCGGCGCACCCACCACGGGGCGGACGTTCCGGCACACCAGGCCTGCACGCGCTGCGGGGATTTTCGCCGCCCGCACCGGGTCTGTCCGACCTGCGGGCACTACGACGGTGAAGCGGTAGTCGAGATCGAGGACTTCTAGGCCTTCCGCGGCGAGGGCAGACGAGGGTCGCCGGTGGTCCGGATCGCCCTCGACGCCATGGGTGGGGACGGCGCTCCGTCGGCCCCCGTCGAGGCGGCCGTCGAGGCCCTGGCGGCCGCCGAGGGCGCGCTCGAGATCCTGCTGGTCGGTGATCCGGAACGGATCGACGAGGCCCTGGCCCGCGCCGGTTCCAGGCCGGACGGGCTCCACGTCGTGGCGGCCACGGAGACGGTGTCGATGGAGGAGTCGCCCGTCCGGGCCGTCCGCCGCAAGCCCGACAGCTCCATCCGGGTGGGGCTCGACCTGCAACGCGACGGCGAGGCGGACGCTTTCGTCTCCGCCGGTTCCACGGGCGCGGTCATGGCCGCCTCGCTCCTGACGCTCGGCCCGCTGCCCGGCGTCGACCGCCCCGCGGTGGGTGCGGTCCTGCCGACCGCCGACCGTCCGGTCCTCGCCATCGACGTCGGCGCCAACGTCGGCTGCCGACCCCGCCACCTCCTCCAGTTCGCCCACCTCGGCGCCATCTACCTCCGCGACCTCGACGACCGGGAATCGCCCCGCGTGGGACTGCTCAACGTCGGAGAGGAGGCGGAGAAGGGCGACGAGGTCCTGGTCGAGGCGCACCGGCTCCTGGCCTCGGACCCCGACCTCCGCTTCGTCGGCAACGTCGAGGGCGACAGCGTCATCGAGGGTGCCTGCGACGTGCTGGTCTGCGACGGCTTCGTGGGCAACGTCCTGCTCAAGTTCTACGAGTCCATCGCGGGCTTCGTGGTCGAGCTCGTGGACCGGGCCCTCGACGGCAGGAGGGATCCGGGGCTCGAGCGGGTCCTGCGCCTGCTCGACTACACCCAGCACGGCGGGGCGCCACTGCTGGGCGTGGACGGCGTCGTGATCGTGTGCCACGGATCGTCGCCGCCCCGCGCCCTCGGGAACGCCGTGCGGGTGGCCCGTCGGTCGGTGGACTCCGGGATGGTCGCGGATCTGGCACGCGACGTGAAAGCCCTGTCGGGTCGTGTCGACGTCGACTGAATCGCGACGGGTGCCGGGAGAGGAGCAGGAGAAGGTGGGAGCCGAAGACCGTCGCGAGCCGGAGACCGTGGTGCTGCTCCCGGGGCAGGGGGCCCAGGAGGTGGGGATGGGCGCCGCCCTCGCCGATGCGTATCCGACCGCGGCGGAGGTCTTCGCGCGAGCGGACGAGGTGCTCGGCGTCCCCCTCACGAAGCTGTGCCGGGAGGGCCCGGAGGAGGAGCTGACGCGCACGGAGAACGCCCAGCCGGCCATCTTGACCCACAGCTTCGCCGCGTGGTCGGTCCTCCCGGGGGCGGTCCGCGCCTCGGCGGTGGCGGCCGCCGGACACTCGCTGGGCGAGTTCACGGCCTACCTGGTGGCGGGGGCGCTCGACTTCCCCGACGCGCTGCGTCTGGTCAGACGACGCGGCGAGCTGATGGCCCGATCGCGGGAGGGCACCATGGCCGCCGTGCTGGGGCTGGACGACGACGCCGTGGAGGACGTGTGCTCGGCGGTCGACGGCGTGGTCGTAGCGGCCAACTACAACGCGCCGGGCCAGGTCGTGGTGAGCGGGGAGGTGTCGGCGATCGAGACGGCGGCCGAGCTGGCCGCCGAAGCCGGGGCGCGGCGCGTCGTCCGGCTCGACGTCAGCGGTGCCTTCCACTCGCCGCTGATGGAGGTCGCTCGGGAGGGTCTGGCGGAGGCGCTCGAGACCGTCCAGCTGCGGGATCCGGGCTTCCCGGTGGTGGCCAACGCCACGGCCGAGCCGGTCACCGGGGCCGGCAGGGCCCGGGAGTTGCTGGTCCGTCAGCTCACGTCGCCGGTGCGGTGGGCCGAGAGCGTGATCCGTCTCCGGGAGTTCGGTGCGGACCGATGGCTCGAGCTGGGGCCGGGTCGTGTGCTCCGGGGGCTGGTGCGACGGATCGACCGGAGCCTGAAGGTGGAGTCGATCGGAGACCCGGACGGGGTCCGGGCCGTGGAAAAGCCCAGCGAGGGGGCCGTGGATGGCTGAGCTCGACGGAAAGACGGCGATCGTCACCGGGGCGTCCCGCGGCATCGGGTTCGCCATCGCCGAGGCGCTCGCGGAGGGCGGGTGCAGGGTCGCGGTGACCGCCCGCGACGAGGGACGGGCCTCGGAGGCGGCCGAGGCGCTCGGCGGTCCGGGCGGGCGCGGCTACGGCTGCGACGTCAAGGACTCCGACGCCTGCGACGCGCTGGTGGAGCGCGTGGAGGAGGAGATCGGGCCGGTGGACGTGCTCGTCAACAACGCCGGGATCGCGCGGGACAACGTCGTGGTCCGTCTCAAGGACGAGGACTGGCGAGAGGTGCTGGACACGAACCTCCGTGGAGCGTTCCACATGATCCGTGCGGTCACGCGCGGCATGATGAAGCGGCGGTCCGGGAGGATCGTGAACATCAGCAGCGTCGTAGGCTTGACGGGAAACCGCGGCCAGGCCAACTATGCGGCGTCGAAGGCCGGGCTGATCGGGCTCACCCGGTCGGTGGCCCAGGAGCTCGCGAGCCGTGACGTCCTGGCCAACGCCGTGGCGCCCGGCTTCATCGAGACCGACATGACGGCGGACCTGTCCGACACGGCCCGAGAGACCCTGGCCGACAGGATCCCCCTCGGACGATTCGGCGAGCCGGACGACGTGGCCAGCGTCGTCCGGTTTCTCGCTGGGCCGGGAGCCGGCTACATCACCGGACAGGTCCTGGTGGTCGACGGCGGCCTGTCGATGTGAGCGACCGTTCGCAGCACGACTTCAATCACGGGAGACGAGGAGCCGATGTCTGACATCGCGGAGAGCGTCAAGGAGATCATCGCCAGCGAGCTGGGGGTCGAGGTGGAGAAGGTCACCGAGGACGCTCACTTCGTCGACGACCTCGGGGCCGACAGCCTCGACACCGTCGAGCTCGTGATGGCGTTCGAGGAGGAATTCGGGATCGAGATCCCCGACGAGGACGCGGAGGAGATGCAGACGGTCGGTGACGCCGTCGAGTACCTCTCCTCCAAGCAGGAGTAGGTCCGCTCCGCCGTCACGATCCGATGAACGACGAAGGGCGTCGCGTGGTCGTCACCGGCACGGGCCTGCTGACGCCCGTGGGCCACGACGTCGAGAGCACGTGGCGCGCCCTGCTGGAGGGACGCAGCGGAGCGGCTCCCATCACCCTCTTCGACGCCTCCGAGCACGAGGTCCGCTTCGCCTGCGAGGTGAAGGGGTTCGACCCGCACGACTACCTGGACCGCAAAGAAGTCAAGCGCACCGACCGCTTCCTCCAGTTCGCGCTCGCCACGGCCCAACAGGCGGTGGAGGCGGCCGGAGCCGAGGCCGCGATCGCCGACATGCCGGCGGACCGCGTCGGAGTCCTGGTCGGGAGCGGCATCGGCGGGCTGTCGACGCTCGAGGAGCAGCACGTCCGACTGCTGGAGCGGGGGCCCGGACGGGTGTCCCCGTTTTTCATCCCGATGTTCATCGCCGACATGGCGAGCGGCTTGATCTCGATGCGCTACGGGGCGCGAGGGCCCAATTTCGCCACCGTCTCGGCCTGCGCGTCGAGCGCGCACGCGCTGGGCCTCGCCTACCGATCCGTGCGGTCGGGGGAGGCCGACATGATGATCACGGGCGGCACCGAGGCGACCGTGACGCCGCTCTGCGTGGCCGGCTTCTCATCGATGAAGGCCCTCTCGACCCGCAACGACGACCCGGAGAGCGCCTCGCGCCCCTTCGACGCCGAGCGCGACGGCTTCGTCCTCGGCGAGGGGGCCGGGATGATGGTGCTCGAGACGCTCGAGGGGGCGCGGGAGCGCGGGGCGCCGATCGTGGCCGAGTTCCGCGGCTTCGGACAGAGTGCTGACGCGCACCACATGACGGCGCCGGCCCCGGAAGGGGAGGGTGCCCAGCTCGCCATGCGAAAGGCGCTGGAGGACGCCGGCGAGGAGCCCGCCCGCGTGGGCTACGTCAACGCGCACGGGACCTCGACCCCGGCGAACGACTCGACGGAGACAGCAGCGATCCGGAAGGTGTTCGGCGAGCACGCCGACGCCATGCGGGTGGGGTCCACCAAGTCCATGACGGGCCACACGCTCGGCGCGGCCGGGGCGATCGAGGGGACCATCACGGCGCTGGCGTGCCAGCGCGGCGTCGTTCCGCCGACCATCAATTACGAGCACCCGGATCCGGAGTGCGACCTCGACTACATCGCCGGCGGTCCCGTCGAGGTCTCGCTCGAGCTCGCCCTGACGAACTCCTTCGGCTTCGGCGGCCACAACGTGTGTCTGGCCCTCGGGCCGCCGGGCGACGGGGACACGTGACGACGGGAGCCGCCGGGAGCGTCCTGGTGCTCATGGGCTCCGAGTCGGACCGAGCCGTGATGGAGAAGGGCGTCCGTGTCCTCGAGGACGCCGGCGTCGACGTGCGCGTGGAGGTGGCGAGCGCGCATCGGGAGCCCGACCGCACGGCGGAGCTGGCCCGGGGGGCCCGGTCCGAAGGGCACCGGGTCGTCATCTGCGGTGCGGGCCTCTCGGCCGCCCTCCCCGGGACCGTGGCGGCCCACACCGACCTCCCGGTGATCGGCGTGCCGATCGACGCGGCGCTCGGCGGGCTCGACGCGCTCCTCTCCGCCGTCCAGATGCCCCCCGGGGTGCCGGTCGCCTGCGTCGGGATCGACAACTCCCGCAACGCGGCGCACCTGGCCCTCCGGATCCTGAGCGCCGCCTCGCCGGACTGACGCGGGCCCCGGGGCTCCTCCGTGCGCGTCGGCCTCGGGTACGACTCCCACCGGTTCGATCCCTCCCGTCCGCTCGTCCTCGGCGGCGTCGAGATCCCGGACCATCCCGGTCTCGCCGGCCACTCCGACGGTGACGCGGTGGCGCACGCGGTCGTGGACGCCCTGCTCGGCGCCTCCGGGCTGGGCGACGTCGGCGGCCGCTTCCCGGACGACGACCCCGCGTACGAGGGCGCGGACTCCCTGGAGCTCCTCGCCGAGGCGGTGCGGGAGCTGGAGCGTGAGAACTACCAGGTCGTCAACGTGGACGTGACGGTCGTGGCGGAGACGCCGCGCGTCGCTCCGCACGCCGAGGCCATGGCGCGGGCCATCGCCGAACGGCTCCACGTCGCCCCGGGGGCGATCTCGGTCAAGGGGAAGAGCAACGAGGGGCTCGGCTGGGTCGGGCGCGAGGAGGGGCTGGCCGTCCTCGCCGTCGCCGCGGTGGACCGCATCGGGGAGATGGATGCGCTGCACGCCGCGCTCGGGGACGGGTGAGGCGGCCCCTTGCAGGAGTTGCTGGACCGTCTCCTGGCGGCGCTCAACGTGATCCCGACCGAGTCGGTCTACCTGCTGATCGCGGCCGGGGCGGCGGTCGAGAACGTCTTTCCGCCCGTGCCCTCCGACATGTTCGTCATCCTCGGAGGCGTCCTCGCGGATCGGCAGATCCTCGAGTGGGAGCTCGTCTTCGCGTCGGCCTGGGCCGCCAACCTGGCGCTCGGGTGCGTGGTCTACGCCATGGGCCGGCGCTACGGCCGGGCGCTCTTCGACACCCGATGGGGCGAGTGGATCCTGCGGCCGCAGCAGCTTCAGCGGATGTCCTCGTTCTACGAGCGCTACGGCGCGCTCACGATCCTGGTGAGCCGGTTCTTTCCGGTCTTCCGAGTGCTCGTCCCGGCCTTCGCCGGCATCAGCCGGCTCTCCTTCTGGCGGACGGTCCTTCCGCTCGGCGCGGCGGCGGCGATCTGGTACGGGGTCCTCGTCTGGGCCGGCATCCTCGCCTCACGGAACATCCCGCGGCTCATGCGCTGGTTCGAAACGGCCAACACGCTGCTCGTGGCGATGGCGGGGCTCCTGGCGGTCGTCCTGGGCGTGTGGTGGTGGCGCACACGCCAGGGCGCAGCCGCGGAGGAGGGCGGGGAGCGGTGAACGGCGAGCCCGAGGAGCTCCGGGAGCGCCGGTTCCACCTCGAGCCCTTCGCCGACTTCCTGCGTTTCGAGAAGGGGCTCTCGCGCCGCACCCGGGACGCCTACCTGCGCGACTGTCGTCAGCTGGCTGAGTTCGCCCTCGATCGGGACGCGGAGGGCCCGGGGGACGTCGACTACGCGATGCTCCGAGACTTCGTGGCCGAGCTCGTCGACCGCGGCCTCGCGTCCTCCACGGTGAGCAGGAAGATCTCCTCGCTGCGGGGCTACTTCGGATTCCTGACCGCGGACGGGATCCTCGCTTCGGATCCGACCGAGCGACTGGAGGCGCCCCGCCGGGGCCGGCCGCTGCCCGACGTGCTGACGGTCGGGGAGGTGGAGGCGATCCTGGGAGCCGTCCCCGCCGAGCACGACCTCGCGTTCCGCGACCGCGCCATCCTCGAGGTGCTCTACGGGGCGGGGCTGCGCGTCACCGAGCTGATCGAGCTCGGGCTCCGCGACCTGCTCCTCGGCGAAGGGCTGCTGCGGGTGCTGGGCAAGGGGTCGAAGGAGCGTCTCGTGCCCGTGGGCGGCCGTGCGACCGACGCGCTCGAGCGCTACCTTCGGGAGCTGAGGCCGAGGCTCGATCAGGGGGAGGGCGAGGGCGTGGTGTTCCTCAACCAGCACGGGCGTCCCCTGAGCCGCATGGGCGCCTGGAAGATCGTCCGCCGGCACGTCGAGAGCGCCGGAGTGGAGCGCTCGGTCTCCCCCCATACGCTGCGCCACACCTTCGCCACCCACCTGCTCGAGGGAGGGGCCGACTTGCCGGCCGTCCAGGAGATGCTCGGGCACGCGGACATCACGACGACCCAGATATACACCCACGTGGACCGGAGCTACCTGCGCGAAGTGCACCGAAGCTGCCACCCGCGGGGCTGACGAGAGGTGAGCCGCGCTTCGCGCGTCCTGAGCCTCTCGCGCAACCGCCGGCCGGTCCGTCGCTTCGCCGACCGGCCGGTGCCGGTCGAGGTGCTCGAGTGCGTGCTGGAGGCGGCGCGTTACGCGCCGTCGGCGAAGGAGGCGCAGCCCTGGCGATTCGTCGTAGTCCTCGACGGTCGCAAGCGCCAGAGGCTGGCCACCGCCGCCTTCAACCATCCCCACGCCCGTACGGCGCCGGCGCTCGTCGCGGTCTGCGCCCGCGTGCACAGCCACGTGAGCGGCGTGGGTCGACCGAGCTGGCCCGTGGACCTCGCGGCGGCCACGCAGAGCATGGTGCTGACGGCCGCCGACCTGGGACTGGCGACGAGCTGGCTGACGGGCTTCCGGGAGGCCGACGTGCGGGCGACCCTGGACGTCCCGTCGGAGGTCCCGGTCGGCGCGCTGCTGGCCGTCGGCTACCCGGACGGACTCGAACCGCTGACCGAGCGCGAGGCCTGGGACCGGGTCGTTGCCTGGGACGCTTGGGACGCAGGGGGCCGGACGTGAGGCTCCGCCCGTCGGCCGCTGCGCTCGCCGTCGTCGCTCTCGCGGTCACGGCCTCGGACGCGGCGGCGCAGGAGGTCCGGTTCATTCCGCGACCGGACGCTCCGGAGGAGCGGCGGCTCGAGCGCTTCCTGGAGCGCGGCGACTACCGGATCCTCGCCGTCGACACGGTGCTCGCACCGTCGGACACGATTCGGGAGGACCTCCTCGTGCTCGACGCGACGGTGCGGAGCTCGGCGCGGATCGAGGGCGGGGTCCACGTGGTCGGCGGTGACCTGTTCCTCCGTCCCGGAGCCGTGGTCACCGGGGAGGTGGTGGCGCTCGGCGGGGGCCTGTACCGGTCCGAGCGGGCGACGGTGGAAGGCGAGGTGGTCTACCGGCCGAACCTGCTGCTGCGGGTCGTGCCGATGGAGGGGGGCTGGGAGATCCTCCACCCGCGGGAGGAGCGCTCACCGCTCGTGCTCGACGGCCTCTACGGCTTCCACCTCCCCACCTACCAGCGGGTGGACGGAGTGACGCTGGGTTGGGGCGCGACGGCGCGGGCGGTGGAGCTGCCCGCACAGCCGGAGCTGTCGGTGGACGCGCGATTCCACACGGTGGGGACGCGGCAGGGGGAGGGTACGGTCGAGCTGGCGCTCCATCCTACCGGCGGGGCCCGGGTCGGGCTGCTCGCCGAGCGGCGCACCCGGTCGATGGACGACTGGATCCGGGGCGACGTCGCCAACAGCCTCTCGTACCTGTTCGGCCTCGACGACTTCCGCGACTACTACCAGGCGAACCGTGTGCGGCTGGAGCTCGCCTCGACCCGACGACGGGGCTGGGCGCCGGCGATCTGGGTCGGCAGGGAGGACGCCGACAGCCTGACGGCCCGGCCGCTCACGGTCCTGTTCGGGGACGACGAGGACGTGCGCCCGAACCCCGGTGTGGACGACGGTGCGGCCTGGGCGGCAGGCGTGGGAGTCACCTACCGTCGGCGGACCGCCGGGTCGCGGCTCGTCGGCCGGGTCGCCGCGGAGGCGGCCGACTCGACGGTCGGCGGCGACTTCTCGTACCTGATGGGCGAGGTCTCCGTGGCGTACGAGGGACCGGGGATCGGATCGCACACGGTCGAAGCGTACGGGATCGGACGGTTCGACGTGGCCGGCACGCTCCCGCGGCAGCGCTGGTCGGCGCTGGGCGGCACGGGCACCCTCCCGGTACTCGAGACGCTGGAGCTGCGCGGCCCCCGGCTGCTGTTCGCGAGCGCGACCTACCTGGTGCCGATCGAGCCGCTGAGCGCGCCGGTGGTCGGCGCTCCGAAGCTCTTCGTGAGAAACGCGGCGGGGACCGCGTGGCGGGAGGACGGCACCTTCCGGATCGAGGACAACGTGGCGGTGGGCGTTCGCTACCTGTTCGTGGAACTCGCGGCCGCGGTGGACGTGACGCGCTCCGACCTGGACGCGGACTTCGTGCTCGGGGCCAGCTTCCCGGGCCGCTTCTGGGACTGAGCCTTGTCGGTCCTCTGCGTGCTGCCGGCCCGGCTCGCGAGCGAGCGGCTGCCTCGGAAGCCGCTGCGAGTCATCGCGGGGCGCACGCTGCTCGAGTGGAGCTGGCTCCGCGCGTGTCGGGCCGGGCGGCCCGACGAGGTGTGGATCGCCACCGACGACGAGTCGGTGGCCCGGGAGGCGCGCTCCTTCGGGGCCACCGTCGTGATGACCGATCCCGGTCACCCCTCCGGGACCGACCGGGTGGCGGAGGCCGCGGCGACGGTCCGGGCACGATCGTTCGAGGTCGTTGTAAATTACCAGGCGGACGAGCCCTTCCTCGACCCCGACGCCGTCGACCGGGCGGTCGCCGCGGTCGAGCGGGATGGAGCGCCCGTCGCCACCCTCTCGGCCCCGCTCCGGTCGAGCGACGAGTGGCGTTCGGAGGCGGTCGTCAAGGTGGTGTGCGACGCGGCCGGGGACGCGCTCTACTTCAGCCGCGCCCCGATCCCGTGGCCGCGGGGCGGCGAGGCGGACTTCGACGGAGCCGCGAGCGGCGCCTGGGTACGGCACGTCGGGCTGTACGTCTTCACGCGGGAGGCGCTGCAGCGCTGGACGGCGCTGCCGCCGTCGCCCCTGGAGCAGGTGGAGCGGCTCGAGCAGCTGAGGGCGCTCGAGGCCGGAATGCGGATCCGGGTCGTCGCGGGCCCGCCCACCGAGCCGGGTGTGGACGAGCCCCGGGATCTTCGTCGTGCCCGACGGTTACTGGGACGGGACGCCAATCATCAGCGGGACGGGAGCCATGCCTGACGACAAGTCGTCGCCCACCCGGTACATCTTCGTCACCGGCGGGGTCGTCTCATCGCTCGGGAAGGGGATCGCCTGCGCCTCCATCGGCCGCCTGCTGGTGGAGCGCGGCCTCGACGTGACGATCCAGAAGTTCGACCCCTACATCAACGTGGATCCGGGGACGATGTCGCCGTTCCAGCACGGCGAGGTCTTCGTCACCGACGACGGCGCCGAGACCGACCTCGACCTCGGCCACTACGAGCGCT